>NZ_JBHYZV010000003.1:0-176957 GCF_042753905.1 Streptomyces sp. NPDC059248
GTACGGGCTCCGGCCCGTACCGCCGCCGTCTCGTGTCAGGACGCGCCCGCCCGCTCGGCCGGTGGCCGTCATATCCCGGTGGCGCCGGGCGAATCGGGCCGGGTGCGGGCGGGTGGGGGTGCGGGTCAGGGGATGACGACGACGGGGCGCTGGGCGCGGCGGGCGAGCCGGCCCGCGACCGAGCCGAAGATCCGCCCGACGATGCCGTGTGTGGAGCCCACGACGATGGCGTCGGCCGAGTACTCCCGGCCGACCTCCTCCAGTTCGTGACAGATGTCGCCGCCGCGCTCCACCAGGATCCAGGGGACCTCGGCCAGATAGTCGGCGCAGGCCAGCTCCAGGCCCAGGACCTCCGTACGGTGGTCGGGCACATCGACGAAGACGGGAGGCTCGCAGCCGGCCCAGACCGTCGTCGGCAGCCGGTTGGCGACATGGACGATGATCAGGCCGGAGCCCGAGCGCACGGCCATACCGATCGCGTAGGCGAGCGCCCGCTCACTGGAGGTCGAGCCGTCGAAGCCGACGACGACACCGTGCCGGAACGCCGGATCGCAGGAAGGGCGCGTTTCTTCCGCCGCTCGCAGATCCGACACGGGGTCGGTTACCTGCTTGCGGTCAGCGGGTTCGGGGATCTCGTGACCGGCCATCGGTGTCTCGGCGAAGAAGGTCCTCTATGGGAACGACGGGAGGGGAGAACAACAGGACAGACTGTGCGGTGCTGTGTCCGGGAATCATCTTCCCTGGCCCATACCCGTAAGGGTACGGCGACACTCCTCTCCTGCCCAGGGGCCACCGCCCCAATCGGGCGTTCCCCGGAGCATGCCTGAGGCCGTCCCGCTTGGCAATGCCGTGTGGCGTCTACAGCAGACCGGAAGTCGCCGTACGCCGGTCCCCGCCCGGACCACCTGCGACGCGGCGCGGGGTCGGCGCCGGGGGCGGGACGACCGGCGGGCGAAGGGGTGCGTTCGATCCGGCCGCGCGCTCCGGAATCCGACGTATACCAGGTCACGGCCGGGGGGCGCCGGGCGTACGGACGGCTCCCGTTCGGGTGCGGCCCATGCGGCCGAGGCACCGCGTGCCGCAGTGACCGGAAGGCGGCGGTCCTCGTTGGCTCCTCGGACACCCGCAGCCGTTCCCGCCGCCCGGAGGAAGCTTTTCGTGCCGACGCCCCCGTCCGCCGCCCAGCAGACCGCCCCGTCCGGCCCGTCCGGCGGGGAACCGGGTCCCGCGGACGTCCCGCCCGCCGCGGGCCCCGCCGATTCGGCCGACGACGTCGTCCGGTGGGCGGCCTTCAGCTGTCTGCTCGTCCCCGTCGTCCTCGTCGTCTACGGCGCGTCCGTCGGCGGCGCCGCGGCGGCGGCCCTCGGTCTGGCCGCGGTGACCGCCGCCTGCCGGATCCTGTTGCGCCGTTCCGAGCGCAACGCCGCGCGCGCAGCCCGTGAGAACACCCCGGACCACCGCGCACGCCCGGCGCGCGGGGCATGGACGGGCGTACGCCGGGGCACCGGACCCACCTCCGGACGTACTCCCGGAGAGTGAGCGGGATCCGGCCCGTTCTCATCGCCGGACCCGTATGATTTCAGCCAAGTTCGCGCGGGCGTACATCCCTTGGGGAAATGGCCTGCCAACCCCCTTGTCAGCAGGCAGGAAAGGGTCTTCGGCGAGATGCGCACCCTACGGGGACGGGCCATGCGCGACAGGCGCACTTCCCTGCGGGCCTTGCAGATGGAACGCTTCGTGATCGAATGCTTCGCGCCAAGTTGCCGAGCAGACATAGCGGGGCATGCCGAACCTGTCTCGTCGGCACCACGGGACGCAGTAGATTCGATCATGAGTATCGAAGGGCTCGGGTACTCGTGCAAAAACGAGGGGAACAGTGCAGAAGCGAACGGCCCGAAAAGAACGGGGAGACGCGAACACCGAGGGGGGCTTAGCGTCATGAGTCAGGACTCCGCCGCACCGGAGGCAGCACGAAAGCTCTCCGGGCGCCGGCGCCGGGAAGTCGTCGCGGTACTGCTGTTCAGCGGCGGCCCCATTTTCGAGAGTTCCATACCGCTCTCGGTGTTCGGTATCGACCGCCAGGACGCCGGAGTACCCCGCTACCGACTGCTCGTCTGCGCAGGCGAGGAGGGACCGCTGCGGACCACCGGCGGCCTCGAACTCACCGCGCCGTACGGGCTGGAAGCGATCAGCCGGGCGGGGACCGTCGTGGTCCCGGCGTGGCGTTCCATCACATCACCGCCTCCGCCCGAGGCGCTCGACGCGCTGCGCCGCGCGCATGAGGAGGGCGCCCGGATCGTCGGACTGTGCACGGGGGCCTTCGTGCTCGCCGCGGCCGGTCTGCTGGACGGCCGGCCGGCCACGACGCACTGGATGTACGCGCCGACGCTGGCCAAGCGCTACCCGTCCGTCCACGTCGATCCGCGGGAGCTCTTCGTCGACGACGGCGATGTGCTCACTTCGGCCGGAACGGCCGCCGGGATCGATCTGTGTTTGCACATCGTGCGCACCGATCACGGTACGGAGGCGGCCGGGGCACTCGCCCGCAGGCTGGTCGTACCGCCGCGGCGCAGTGGTGGGCAGGAGCGCTATCTGGACAGGTCTTTACCAGAGGAAATCGGGTCGGACCCGCTGGCCGAGGTCGTCTCGTGGGCGCTGGAGCACCTCCACGAACAGTTCGACGTGGAGACCCTGGCGGCCCGGGCGTACATGAGCCGACGGACCTTCGACCGGCGATTCCGTTCCCTGACCGGCAGTGCGCCGCTCCAGTGGCTGATCACGCAGCGGGTCCTCCAGGCCCAGCGGCTGCTGGAGACCTCCGACTACTCGGTGGACGAGGTCGCGGGCCGCTGCGGCTTCCGGTCGCCGGTGGCGCTGCGCGGCCACTTCCGGCGCCAGCTGGGTTCGTCTCCGGCCGCCTACCGGGCCGCGTACCGGGTCCGGCGTCCGCAGGGCGACCCCGCTCCGCCCTCGGTGGTGGAGTCGGTGGTTCCGTCGCAGGCCAGACGGGCCCCTGGTGGTCCGCCGGGGCTGCCGCCGGAGCTGGGGAAGCCTCCTCAGGGGATCTATGCGACCGGTCCGGGACGCCCGAGTCTGCCCGGCCAGCGGAGTGCGCCATAAAGTGGACGCATGAACGATCGCATGGTGTGGATCGACTGCGAGATGACCGGGCTCTCGCTGGACGACGACGCACTCATTGAGGTGGCCGCTCTGGTCACCGACTCGGAACTGAACGTGCTCGGCGACGGGGTGGACATCGTGATCCGCCCGCCGGACGCGGCGCTGGAGACGATGCCCGAGGTGGTGCGGCAGATGCACACCGCCTCGGGCCTCCTCGACGAGCTGGCGGGCGGTACGACGCTGGCCGACGCCGAGGCCCAGGTCCTGGCGTATATCCGGAAGCATGTGAAGGAACCGGGGAAGGCCCCGCTGTGCGGGAACTCCGTCGGCACGGACCGGGGCTTCCTCGCCCGGGACATGTCCGCCCTGGAGCAGTACCTCCACTACCGGATCGTGGACGTCTCCTCGGTGAAGGAGCTGGCCCGCCGCTGGTACCCGCGGGCGTACTTCAACAGCCCGGAGAAGAACGGCAACCACCGGGCGCTGGCGGACATCCGCGAGTCCATCGCCGAGCTGCGGTACTACCGCGAGGCGGTCTTCGTACCGCAGCCCGGCCCGGACTCCGACACGGCGAAGGCGATCGCCGCGAAGCATGTGGTGCCGGCGGGCTGAGAAACCTGGCACGAGCACCCCCCAGGACCCTGTACACTTTTTCTCGGCCGGTAGGGAAAGCTACCGGTCATGGTGGGTGTAGCTCAGCTGGCAGAGCACCTGGTTGTGGTCCAGGATGTCGCGGGTTCAAGTCCCGTCACTCACCCTGTGGGATCCAAGGGCCCCGGTCGAAAGACCGGGGCCCTTGGCGTTTCCGGGAGAGCGGTCGCGTCCGGGAGGGCGAGTGCTCACCGAGGGCACTCGGCAGGAGATCCAGGGGCGCGAGGAACTGCGCGACAAGCCCACGACGGGGTGCGGTCGGGACTCCGCATCGACCCCTACGGCGAGGCACCGCCCCCCGGAAAACAAAAAGGCGCGCGTCCCGGTCGGAGTGTGGGGGGATGAAGCCGACCGGGACGCGCGGTGGGGGGTGTGGTGCGATGGAACGTTGTGTACCGCCGGGGCGGTGCACAGCACGTTACCGGGCCATGAAGAAAAGAAGCGGACATTCCGGGCGGAGGCCCGTGTTCTTAGGGCGGCGTTAAGGGCCTCATCGGAACCCGTTAACCCGAGGGGGGAATCAGGGCCCGGAAAGGGCTCCCGGGGGCCATCACCCGGGGATCACGGCCGGGGCCCGACAGAGCCGGAGGGGGCTCAGTAGCCGCCGCGCGCCCGGCGGCCCGCCGGGATCAGGGTACGCGCCCGGCGCTCCTGGACACGATGCCCCCGGCGGCGCTCCTCCGGGTCGGCGGCCCGGATGTCGAGCCCGATCCAGATCCGTACCTCGGTACCGCCGAGCACCGAGCTGCCGATCCGGACGTCCCCGCCGGTGGACTCGGCGACCCTGCGCACGATGTCGAGGCCGAGGCCGGTGGAGCCGTCGCGGGCGCCGTTGTTCCCGCGGGCCAGCGCGGCGGCGGGGTCGGCGATCCCGGGGCCCGCGTCGGAGACCAGGATGATCACCGCGTCCTCGCCGTTGTGGACGTCGACCGAGAAGGCGGTGCCCTCGGGGGTGTGCCGGAAGACGTTGCCGAGCAGGGCGTCGAGGGCGGCGGCCAGCTCGGGGCGGGCGACCGGGATGCGTACGGGCCTGGCGATGCCCGCGACCCGGACCCGGCGGCCCTCGTCCTCGGCCAGCGCCGACCAGAAGTCCATCCGCTCCCTGACCACCTCGGACGCGTCGCAGCCCGCGCCGGGACCGATCGCCGTGGTCTGCGGTTTGGCCTCGCGGGCGGTCCTGATGATGATGTCGACCTCGCGCTCCAGCTGTTCCACGGCGGCCCGGGTCTGCTCGGCGGCGGGGCCCTCGCCGAGGGACGCCGCGTTCAGCCGCAGCACGGTCAGGGGGGTACGCAGCCGGTGCGAGAGGTCGGCGGCGAGTTCGCGTTCGTTGGCGAGGAGCTGGACCACCTGGTCGGCCATGGCGTTGAAGGCGATGGCGGCGGACCGCAGCTCGTTCGGCCCTTCCTCGGGTACCCGGGCCGCCAGCTTGCCCTCCCCCAGCTCACGGGCGCCGCCCGCGAGCTTCTTGGCGGAGCGGACCATCCGGACGCCGAGCCGGTCGGCGACGGCGACGGAGCCGACGATCAGCGCGACCCCGACCCCGGCGAGCATCAGCCAGGCGGTCACCACGCCCCGGGTCATGTCCGCGTTGGGGACGAACACCTCCACGACGGCGACCTTGCTGTTCCGCAGCAGGGTGGGCTGGAGGAGGGCGGAGCCGCCGTTGACCTTGGTGGTGGAGACCCGGAGCAGCCGCTGGACGAGTGCGAGGTCCGCCCGCCCGGCCCGGGGGGTCCCGATGTCCACGGCGGGCTCGTCGCCGTCCGCCGGGACGTGTACGGACATCTGCCCGGCGGTACCGGCCTGGGTGGCCTGGACGGCGACCTCCAGCGGGGCCCGCTGGGTGGTGATGGACAGGATCGGAGCGATGGCGGCGGCCTGGCGCTCGGCGTTGGAGAGCGCCCTGTCCCGCGCCATCTCCTTGACCACGAGTCCCAGTGGTACGGCGAAGGCCACCACGACCATCGTGGTGACGGCCAGCGCGACCTTGACCAGCGCCCATCTCATCTCTGATGACCTCGTTGGTGTTCCGTTGGTCCAGTGGGGGGTTCGAGCTTGACTCCGACTCCGCGGAGCGTATGCAGATAGCGCGGCCGGGCGGCGGTCTCTCCGAGTTTCCGCCGCAGCCAGCTCAGATGGACGTCGATGGTCTGGTCGTCGCCGTAGCTCTGCTGCCAGACCTCGGCGAGCAGTTCCTTGCGCGGGACGACGACGCCGGGGCGGCCGGCGAGGAAGGTCAGCAGATCGAACTCGCGGCGGGTCAGATCGAGGGGGGAGCCGTCGAGTTCGGCCTGGCGGCGCAGGGGGTCGATGGAGAGTCCGCCGACCTGGATCACCCGTGATGGCGGGACGTCCCCCACGGTGGCGCGGGATCGCCGCAACACCGCCGCCATCCTGGCGGACAGATGCTCCACGGAAAAGGGCTTGGTGAGATAGTCGTCGGCGCCGTCGTTGAGGAGCCGGACGATCTCGCTCTCGTCGTCCCGGGCGGTCGCGATGATCACCGGTACGTCGGTGATACCGCGGAGCATCTTCAGGGCCTCCGACCCGTCGAGGTCGGGCAGGCCCAGATCGAGAATGACCACGTCGAACCGGAAATGAGCAACCTCACGCAGCGCCTCCAGAGCCGTACCGACGCTCCGGACCGTGTGGGACGCCTCGGTCAGGTGCCGGATCAGGGCGGAGCGTACGAACTGGTCGTCCTCGACCACGAGCACACTTGCCATGGGCGGCAACCTACGCCATGCGGAGTACCCCGGTCCTCGGCACGCGGCCCTTCGGCCGCCGCTCCGTCCCCACCGGGGGCGGGAGTTGGCGGGATCCGGTGATCCGGTGCTACCAGGTCCCGTTGGGGACACGAACGGGGTACGTGGTGCAGTATGGCCCCGATGCGTAGAGGACTTGTACATGCCATGGCGTGGACGCTGTCCACCGGGGCGGCGGTGACGCTGTCGTGGTGGGGCGTCCACACGGTGATGTCGGGAACCGCGTACGACCGGCCGCGCGCCGTGCCGATCAACGCCGGGGAGGACCCGACCACCCAGGCGAAGCCTCAGGTCTCGGAGACCCACCGGACACCGTCGCGACCGGTCAAGAACCCGTCGAAGACGACGGACGCGCCGGAGCGCCGTACCTCGGCGGGCACCTCGGACCGGGGGGTGACGTCCGCGGAGCCGGCCGGCACCACCGGCGGCGGGGGCGGCGACACCGGCACCCGTCCGCCCGGTGTCACCGGTACGCCGGACATCGAGACGACGGGGAATCTGAAGGGCGTCACGGTCGACGGGGGCCGGGTGGTGTTCGACATGGGCCCGACATCGGCCGAGCTGGTGACGGCGACACCCAACGAAGGCTGGCGGATGCAGGTCTGGCCGGAGTCGACCTATATCCGGGTGACGTTCACCGACGACGAACGCGAGATCTCGGTCTTCGCCATCTGGAACGGCCACCCGCCGCGCCTGGACTACGACGAGCGCAAGGCCCCGTAGCCCCTGCCCGACAGGCTTGCCGTGGACACGTGTCCGTACGGTTCCTCAGTCGAACGCGCCCGGCGGCGGGGGCGGGGACGGGCGGGCCGTCGCGTCCGTGACCGGGGTCGCGCCGCCGGTGAAGCCGGCCAGGGCCCGGCCGTGTTCGACCCGGCCGGGGTGGGGGTCGCTCGCCACCCGGCGGGTCAGTTCGGCGACCGGCAGTTCGACCGCCGCGCCCACCAGGATCGCGTTCCCGAAGCGGCGGCCGCGCAGGACCGCCGGGTCGGCGGCGATGGCGAGTTCGGGGAAGACCTCGGCCGCCGTGGCGATCTGGCCGCGCAGATGGGCCAGCGGGGCGCCGTCCGTGATGTTGGCCGCGTACCAGCCGGCCGGGGCGAGGACCCGGCGTACCTCCGCGAGGAATTCGACGCTCGTCAGATGCGCCGGCGTGCGCGCGCCGCCGAACACGTCCGCGATCACCAGATCGGCCCAGCCGTCCGGGATCCGGCCCAGGGCGGCGCGGGCGTCCGCGGTCCTGACCCGGATCCGGGCCTTCGGGTCGAGGGGGAGACGGAGCCGGACGAAGTCCACCAGCGCCCCGTCCACCTCGGCCACCTGCTGGGTGGAGCGGGGGCGGGTGGCCGCGATGTAGCGCGCCAGGGTGAACGCCCCGCCGCCCAGGTGCAGCGCGTGTACGGGCCGTCCCGGCGGTGCGGCGAGATCGGCGACATGACCAAGCCGCCGCTGGTAGGCGAACGACAGCCGCGCCGGGTCGTCGAGGTCCACATGGGACTGCGGGGCGCCGTCGACCCGCAGCTCCCAGGCGCGCGGGCGCTCCGGGTCGGGCACCAGCTCGGCCGTACCGCCGTCGACGGGCGCGGCGGCCGGGCCGGTGTCCCCGGGACCAGCCGCCGCGTCGCGCCGCCCTCTGTTTCTCGCCATCCGGTCATTATCGGCCCTCCCCTCCGAAGAAGCGTTTCCTCAGAAGGTGGGCCCCGGGTCGCGCGCCGAACGGTACGCGGTGGCCCCGTACGCCGGGCCGTGGCGGGGGTACGACGGCGGGGGCGCCGTCAGCTGCAGCGGTCCACGACCTCGATCAGCCGGGCCGCCTCGCCGAGCGCCTCCCGGAGCACCTCGGGGTCGGTGACCTTCTCGGACCCCGTGGGGGGCAGCAGCCAGCCGCCGCCGTCCGGCCCCGGGGTCTCGGTACACGCGCTGCCCGGGACGTCCCAGTCGTCCGCGGTGCCGGGTGGTACGAGGAATCCGAGGGTGTCGCAGTCGTTGTCGTGCAGCACCGGGCCGACCGAGGGCACGGCCGACCGCCGCAGGATGTCCACGGCTTCGAGGCCCTGCCGGGTGGGAACGGTCACCAGATCGCACGGCTCCGGGCCGGGACCGGCGCCGGGACCGCCGGGGGCCGTGGCCCGTCCGGTCTCGCCGGTGGTCTCCGCGATACCGCGGACGTCACCGCCCCGTGCGCCGTGTCCACCTCGTCCGTCACGTCCGTCGTATCCGTCACGCCCGCCGCGCCCGTCACGGACACTGCGGACACCGCCGACCCTGGATTCCATGCCGGCTTCCAACAAGAGGATCCCCTCCTCGTACACCACGAGACACGGATTGCGCCTCCAAGATGTTCAACGCCCCGGGGCGTCAAGGGCTACGGCAACACTCCGCCGCAAAGGATGGCAGTTCATGGCAGATCCGGGGTGAGTTATCCCTTTTGCTGCCAAAGTCCCGGTGAACCACCCCACTCAGCCGGTACGTTCGGCCTCGCCGGGATCAGCGGTGCACGAGAGAGGGTCGGCCATGGCGTCGTCGGCACGGACATCGCGGCAGGCTTCACCGGTCCCCAACGACACCTTCAGGCGGCTGCGCGGACACCGCTCCCCCGGCGAGTTCGCGGCGGCCGTACGCAAGGCCGCACGGGAGATCGGCGAGCAGGTGTCCTGCGACGCCCGGTACATCGGGCGGGTGGAGGCGGGCGAGATCCGCTGCCCGAACTACGCCTACGAGCGGGTGTTCCTGCGGATGTTCCCGGGGCTCGGTCTGACGGACCTGGGGTTCACGGCGCGGGAACAGGTACGACGCGGCAGGTCGCCGGGCCGGGCGGCCCTCCCGGAGCGGGGCCGGGACCGGGACCGGGATCCGGGTGCGGCCCGGACGGCCGGAAGCGGGGACGGGAACGGGGGCGGCGCCGCGGTCGGCGCAGGCGGGGACGGGGGCGGCGGTACCAGGATCAATGACGGCAAGAACGACGAGGAGAGCGACGTGTTGCGTCGCGCATTCATGACGGGCGGCTCCGCCACGGTGGCGGCCGCGACCTTCGGCCCGGTGCTCGGTGCCGTGCTCGGCGCCCTGCCGGAGCAGGGCGCCGTACCGGGACACCGCCGGGTCGGCGAGACGGAGGTCGAGGCCGTCGAGGACGCGGTACGGCGGATCCGGCTGCTCGACGACCGGCACGGCGCCGACGGGCTCTACCAGCGGGCGGCCCAGCCGCTGCGGGCCGCGTACGCCCTGCTGGACTCCGGGGTGACCGCGCACCGCGAGACCTCCGACCGGCTGCACGCGGGCGCGGGCGAGCTGGCCATCTCCGTCGGCTGGCTGGCGCACGACTCGGGTCGGCTCGACGACGCCCGCTCCCACTACGCGGAGGCGCTGGCGACGGCCCGGATGTCCGGGGACTCCGGTATCGAGGCGCACGCCTTCTCCAACGCGTCCTTCCTCGCCCGGGACGCCGGACGCCACCGGGAGGCGGTCCGCTCGGCGCAGGCGGGCGGCCGGGCCGCGCGTGACCTGGGCTCCCCCCGGCTCCGCTCCCTCCTCGCCCTCCGCGAGGCGGGCGGCTGGGCCGGGCTCGGCGACCACGCGGGCTGCGAACAGTCCCTGGGGCGGGCGCACACCCACTTCGCGGGGGGCCCGGCGGACGCGGACCCCGAGTGGATGTCGTTCTTCGGAGAGCCCGAGCTGGAGTTCCTCCAGGCGCAGTGCTGGGCCCGCCTCGGGGACTGGCCCAGGGCGGTGCACCACGCCCGCCGGGCCGCCGCGGTCCAGGACCGCCGCTTCGCCCGCAATCTGGCCCTCTACCGCGCCGAGTTGGCCACGTCCCTGGCGCACGCCGGGGAGTACGACGAGGCCGCGGCGGCGGGCCGGGCGGCGCTGAGCCTGCTGGACGGGGTCAGATCGTCCCGTATCCAGTCCATGATCAACACAACGGCGGCACTGCTGGCCCCGTACCGGGCCGCGGAGACCGTCGGCGCGTTCCTCGACTACCGGGACGAGCAGGCGCTCAAGGTCTGAATCCGGGCCGCTTCAGCGGGGAGAGGGGGGACCGGGGCACCGGAGGACGGCGGCAGCGCTCTCGCTCGTCCGTGCCAGGATCCGAGGATGGAGACCACCGACATCACAAGCGCGACCGCGGCCGCGACATCGGTCGCCGCGTCGCTCGGCCTGCGGGCCGACGACGCGATCGTTCTCCACGACTCGAACAGGCTGACCGTGCGACTGACGCCGTGCGACGTCCTTGCCCGGGTCGCACCCGCGCGGCACGGGACCGCGCGGTTCGAAGTCGAGCTCGCTCAACGGCTCACCCGAGCCGGATGCCCGACGGGCCTCGTGGAACCTCGGGTGGACCCACTCGTGTACACACACGACGGCTTCACCGTGACGCTGTGGACCTACTACGAACCCGTGGCACCTCACACCCCACCGGTCGACTATGCCGAGGCGCTGGAGCGGCTGCACGCCGGAATGCGCGAGGTCGACGTGCCGAGCCCGCGGTTCACGGATCGGATCACGGAGGCGGAAGACGTCGTCGCCGACCCGGACCTCTCGCCGGACCTCACCGACGCGGACCGCGCGTTCCTCAGCGGCAGGCTGGGAAGCCTGCGACGGGCGATCGAGGACCGCGGCACTGCGGAACAACTGCTCCACGGCGAGCCGCATCCGGGCAATGTGCTCGGCACGAAGATCGGCCCGCTCTTCATCGACCTTGAGACATGCTGCCGCGGACCCGTCGAGTTCGACCTCGCCCACGTCCCCGAGGCGGTCTGCGAGCACTACCCGAACGTCGACCGAGGACTGCTGGACGAGTGCCGGCAGCTCGTCCTCGCGATGGTCGCGGCCTGGCGCTGGGAACGTGGCGACCGGCTCCCGAACGGGAGGCGATTCGCGGAGGAGTTGCTGCGCTCGCTGCGCGAGGGTCCTCCCTGGCCGACACTCGACACGATCACCAGGCGGCTGGACGGTCCGCGGGAATCACCGAAGGTCACCTGAAGCGGAGGTCAGGGACGCCACACCACCCGGTGCTCCGACAGGTGGTCCCACGTCGTCATCATCGCCTCCCACCCGTCGGGGAACTTGACGGTGACGCCGAGTCTGACCGGTTCGGTGGAGGGGTGGGCGTCGAGGAGTTCCGGGACGCCCGCGCGGCAGACCACGATGCAGGCGTGGCGGTGCCGCGAGGTCAGTACGCAGAGCCTGCCCGTCTCCAGATGGAACGCCGTGGCGTCGGGGCGGCCCGACAGCGGGTGGAGGACGACCGTGACGTCGAACTCACGGCCCTGGAGCCGGTTCGCCGTGTCCACGGTCACGTCGTGGACGCCCAGTTCGGCGAGGGCGGCGCGGACGGCCGCCGCCTGGTCGCGGTGGGCCGTGCCGACGGCGATCCGGTCCGCGGTGACCGGGGTCGGGTCCGCCCCGGCCACGGCGGTCGCCGCGCCCCCGCGGTCCAGCACCCGGCGGACCACCAGGGCCACGGCCCGTACCGCCTCGGGGTCCGTACGCGGTGTGCGGCGCGACGGCAGCTCCAGCAGCCCCCAGCCGGACGCCGCGGCCTCGTCGACGACCCGGTCGGCGGCCGAACCGTCGGAGGGGACGCCGAAGGTCAGCAGCCGGTCCCCGGGGCCGGTGCCGCTGCGGAAGGGCGCGTACGGATAGAACGCGTCGGAGACCAGCGGCGCGGCGGACGCGGGCAGCCTCCAGGACACCGGGAGCCGGTGCTGGGGCAGGTCGGGGTTGTGGGCGAGGAGCGTCGAGACGGCGCTCGCCGACGGGTCGTACGACAGCCCGGCCCACTGGTCGGCGCCGACGATGGAGAAGGGGTCCAACTGGCCCGGGTCGCCCACGAACAGGGCGCGTTCGAAAAGCCCGGCGACGGCGAGCAGCGCGTCGGAACGCATCTGGTACGCCTCGTCGACGATGGCGTGCGGCCAGGGCTCCACCCCGCGTACATGGCCCCACTTCGCGGCCGTGGAGACGACGACGTCCAGCCCGGCGAGATCCGCCGCCTTGGCGGACTTCCGTACGGACGGGAGCCCGTCGAGCGCCTTGTCGTACGGGTCGGGGTCGTTGCTGTGGAGCCGTCCGACGGGCAGGTCGGGGTCCTTCTCGGCGAGCCGCAGCACCAGATCGTCGACCTGGGCGTTGGTCTGGGCGATGACCATCAGGGGGCGCCCGGCCGCGGCGAGTTCGCGGGCGGCGCGGACCACGAGGGTCGACTTGCCCGCGCCGGGCGGGGAGTCCACGACGACGCCCCGGGACGTGCCGTGCAGGGTGTCCGCGAGGATCCGCCCGGTGGCGCGGGCGGCGGCGGCGCCGGGGTCGAAACCGGGGGCCCCGGGCCGGTCGGCAACGGTCGTCACAGCAGGTCCTCCGGGGTCACGGGGTCGGGGTCCTCCGCCGAGGCGGCCGGCGGTCCGCCGTGGGTCCACGGTGTGTCCTCCGGTTCGGGCAGCTGCGGTCCGCCCCGCTGGTCGTGTTCGAAGAGGGTCCAGGCGAGGAGGTCGCCCTTGTCCGGTACGGAGCCGGGCGCGGGGTCCTTGGAGCGGCCCATGCGGTCCAGCAGCCGCAGCACCAGGGATCCGTCGGGCTCCCGGGCCACCAGCTCGGCCGACTGCGGGCGGCCGTCGAGCGACCGGTAGACCTTGATCCGTTCGCCCAGGTGGGGGCGGTCGTCGGTGCGGACGGTGACCAGGGGTCGGGGGGACGGGCGCTTCGACTCGGACCAGGCCATGACGACCTCGGTGACCTCGCCGGTGAACGCCTCGCCCACGAGCCGCCGCCCGGCCAGCA
This sequence comes from Streptomyces sp. NPDC059248, assembly GCF_042753905.1. Lineage (NCBI taxonomy): Bacteria > Bacillati > Actinomycetota > Actinomycetes > Kitasatosporales > Streptomycetaceae > Streptomyces > Streptomyces sp. NPDC059248. Next base: position 13,317 of record NZ_JBHYZV010000003.1, read on the forward strand.
CCAGCGGGTCGTCCAGCGCCTCCTGGGCGTCCAGCTCGGCCTGGGCGGTCTCCCGGGTGACGAGTTTACGGGCGGCGGTCACCGCGTCGTCCCGGCGCGGCTGGGGCGGCTCCCCGGCCCTGACCCGGTCGCGGTGGCCGGTGAACGACCAGCGGTCCCGCGTCCAGCGGTCGGGCACCCGGGCGCCCTCGGGCAGCTCCCGCAGCAGGTCGACGGCGTGCCACACGGCGTGCCAGGTGGGCTCCAGCTGGGTCAGCAGCAGTCGGCGGATCTCGCGCTCGGCGACGGCCAGTTCACCGAGCCAGCCCTCGGCCCGGGCGCCCTCGTCGGCGGCTTGCAGCCGGAGCCTGAGCCGGTCGTAGCTCTCGACGGCGGGGGCAAGCAGCCGGTTGTCGAAGACCGGGTCGGTGGCGGGGCCCGCGGGCGGGCACAGCAGCTGCCCCCGGTCGTCCCGGCCCAGCTCGGCCAGGAGCGCCGCGTCGGCGCCGGACCGGTCGTGCGGCGGGTCGATCCAGGCGAGCAGCGCGCCGAGGTGCTGGTCCTCCAGGGACGACTGGCCGGTCGCCCAGTGCCGGTTGAGCAGATCGGTCGCGGCGAGCAGCAGCGACGAGCCGGGGACCCGGGCCCGCTCCGCGTAGTGGGTGAACCAGCGGCCCAGGAGGGGGACGCGCGGGGGCGCGGGGTGGGCCGCGTCGGGGTCCTGCTCGGCGGTGCGGCGGAACCGCATGGACCGCCCGAGCAGCCGTACGTAGTCGACCGCCGCCCGGCCGGGGACGAGGATCTGGGGCGCGTCGACGCAGAGTTCGGCCTCGACCTTGGTGCGCTTGCCGGTGCCCGGGTCCGTAGCGGCGCGCTCGACCGGTTCGACGTCGTCGGCGTACTCCTCCAGATACGGCAGCACGATGTCCGCCAGCTCGGCGAGGAACGCGAACCGGAGGTCGCGGTCGCGGGGCTGGGAGACGGTGAGCAGCCGGGGCGCGTCCCGGTCGGTCCCGACGAGCGCGCCGAGCGGGGCGCCCGCCTCACCCGCGGTGGTCAGCGGCACCAGGACGAGGGGCCGTTCGCCGAGCCGCCGGTGCCGCACGGTCGCGGCGGGCTGGGCCCGCCCCGACTCCAGCGCCTCCAGCCGGGCGAGAGTACCGATCAGACTCATCGCACCCCTCCCGCGCGACGTGCCCGCACCCGTGCCGACCCGGCCCCGTCGGCGCGCGGGACGTATCCGGTGGGGCGGGTGGGCGTGGCCCACGAACCATCGGTGTCCGGGCGCTCGCGTCCGGGCGCGACCGGGCGTCCGGACGCGGTCGAACGCACGGGCGTGATCGGGCGCACGGGCGTGGTCGAGCGCACGGGCGCGGACGGGGTCATCGGAGGGCTCCCGCGAGGGCTTCGGCGCGCAGGGCGGCGGCGCGGCGCAGGGCCGCGACCGCCGGGTCCGCGGGGTCGCCCGCCGTGCCCCGGGCCGCCGCCAGGACGTCGGCGACCGTCGTGAGACCGCCCAGCTCACCGCGGACCGAGCGCCCCAGGGCCTCGACCGCGCCCGCCTCCCGGGCCCGGTCCCGGCAGTGGAACGCCAGCTCGCACGCGGCCAGACATTCGGGGGCGTACGCCGCCGGGACGCAGGCGACCGCGGCCGACAGCTCGTCAGGCGACCGGTCGGGATCGAAGGTCGTCCCCTCGGGCAGCGCCGCCGCGATGTCCTCGACCCGGGTCAGCCGGGCCAGCTGGCGGCGGGTGACCGCCAGTTGCTTGCGGATGTCGACGGCCGAGCCCGTCGGCAGGTTCGAGAAGTCCTTCGGGCAGACGAGCAGCACGCTCTCCGAGATCCGCGCCCCCGGCGTCGCCGCGGCCGTGTGCTCCAGCGCCAGCGCGTACACCGCCGCCTGCCGGGCCGCCGCACCCACCTTCGCCGCGTCGGCCGAGCCGTCGAGCATCGGGAAGGACTTGATCTCCACGACCGTCCAGTCGCCGTCGGGGCCCACGACCACCGCGTCCGGTTCCAGATAGACGGGCGAGCCCGCCACCTCCAGGGCGAGCAGCGGATGCCTCAGCAGGGTCCAGCCGCCGTCGGCCGTGGCGGCGCGGAGCGCCAGCGCCGTACGGGCCGCGCGGCCCTCGGGGCCCGCCGCGGTCAGCTCGGGCAGCCGGAACCCGGTGTCGTCCGCCACCCCGAGCAGCCGCATCAGCTCGGCGCCCCCGTCGGAGACGACCCTCGCCTCGAAGGCGTTGCCCCGCATGAAGGCGAACTGCGACTGGCCGAAGGCGGCCGGGGATCCCAGCGCCGCGGCGAGGGCGGCCTTGTCCACCCCGGCGCCGTCCAGCAGCGCGCGGCGGGCACAGCCCGGATTGGCCGCGAGGGCGGCCAGCGCGCGGGCGTCGAGCGGCCTGGGGCGGATCGCGGGGCCGCGCAGCTCGGCCAGCCGCCGCCGCAGCGGCGGCGCGGACGCCTCAGGCCCGGCCGGAGCCGGACCCCGCGGCGGATCCTGCGGCGGCACCGGACCCGTCCACCGCGGCGCCGGAGGGGTGCCCCCCGAGGTCGGCGGGGCGGCTCGGGGTGTCTGCGGTGCTTGCGGTGCCTGCGGGCGAAGAGGTCCGCTGCCCTGGGATGCGCTCACCCGTCGAAGTGTGGCATCCGCCACCGACAACGGGGGTCACGACGGGGGAAGCCACGGTACGGCGGAGGTCGTTCGCCGCGCCGGTCTCCCCGGCTCCGACCGCACCACGGGTCGTACCGCCGGTCGTACCGCCGGTCGTATCGCCGACCGCTGAGGCGGCCGTGCCGACGGCCGTGACCCGCGCCCGGACCCGGTCTGCGAACCGCATCGCGGGCTTCGCCAGCAACGCGCCCAGGATCATCACGGCCAGCCCCGCGACCGCGTCGAGGAAGTAGTGGTTGGCCGTGCCCATGACCACGATCACGGTCACCGTCGGGTAGGCCACGCCGAGGGTCCGCATCAGCGGCGTACGGCCGAGGCGCCACAGGATCACACCGCACCACACGGCCCAGCCGACGTGCAGGCTCGGCATCGCCGCGTACTGGTTCGTGAAGCCGCCCATCCCGCGCGGCGCGCTGGCCTCCGCGCCCCACCAGCCGTACGAGCTGTACTGCGCCATCGTGTCGACGAAACCGTGCGCGGCGTCCAGCAGCCGCGGCGGACAGGTCGGCATCAGGGTGAAGCCGACGAGACCCAGGAGGGTCGAGACCATCAGCCACGTCCGCGCGGCGCGGTAGCGCAGGGGTCGGCGGCGGAACAGCCAGACCAGGACCACGGGCGTGACCAGGTAGTGCAGGGACGCGTAGATGAAATCGGCGGGGACGCCGATGACCGCGTGCTCCGTGAAAAGGCGGTTGAGCGGTGTCTCCAGATCGAGGGAGACCGCCTTCTCCGCCCTGAGTATCGCCAGGCCGTTGTCGACGGCGGTCGTGACGTCCCCGCGGGCGAGGAGACGGCCGGCCGAGTACGCGACGTACACCAGCGCCAGCAGCAGCAGCTCGGTCCACCAGCGCGGCCGGTGAGCCGTGGTGGCGGCCGTGGTGTGCGTCATCCGTACGTTCCCCCTCGTGCGCGTACTACCGGTGGGCCGTCGTCCGGCCACCGGCTAACCGTACGGTGTACGGACCGGTGCCGGGTCGGCGGGTACCGGCCTAGGAAGGGACGCGCGCGAGGGGGCGTCGGTTGCCTCCGGAGCGGGGACGTCCTCCCAGGGCATATGCCCCGACCATGCATGATGTGAGGACCACTGCCGATCTTCAGGGGGTCACCGCACCATGGCACCGCGCATTCTGCTCGTCCGGCACGGCCAGACCGAATGGTCCTTGCTGGGCAAGCACACCGGCCGTACCGACATCCCCCTCGTCGAAGAGGGGCGGCGCGGGGCGAAGCTGCTCGGCGAGCGGCTGCGCGGGACCCCCTGGGACGGGCTGCCGGACGTCGCCGTCCGCACCAGCCCGCTGGCCCGCGCCGCACAGACGTGCGAACTCGCCGGGTTCGGCGACCGGGCCGAGCCGTGGGACGCGCTGATGGAATGGGACTACGGCGCCTACGAGGGCCGTACGACCCCGGAGATCCGCGCGGACGGGCGGCCCGAGTGGGTCATCTGGCGCGACGGCGTCGAAGGCGGCGAGACCCTCGCCGACGTGGCGCGGCGCGTGGACGAGGTCGTGGAGTCGGTCCGCTCGGGCGACCGCGACACCCTGCTCTTCGCCCACGGGCACGTACTGCGGGTGCTGTGCTCGCGGTGGCTGGGCCTCGGACCGGAGTTCGCGGCGCGGATCGCGCTGGCCCCGGCGTCGCTGTCGGTACTGGGATGGGCGTACGGGGAACCGGCGCTGGAGGCCTGGAACGACACGTCCCACCTGGAGGCCGCCCGCTGACGGACCCGGCCTGCGGTGGCGCGGCGGACTGTATGGTGGCCCGGTGGTGGGTGCGGGGGTCGACGGCGGCGGTGCGAAGGGTCGGCGGATCCGTGGCCTGGACGCCGGGGAACGGCGGGCCAGACGCCGCGACGACCTGCTGGACGCGGCGCTGGACCTGTTCTCGGCCCAGGGCTACCAGGACACCTCGATCGAGCAGATCTGCAAACACGCCTACGTCGGGACCAAGAGCTTCTACGAGGTCTTCACCGGCAAGGAAGCCCTGTATCTGGCCCTGCTCGACCGGATCGTCGCCGATGTGACGGGCCGTCTCGCGTCGGCGCTCGACGCCCTGGAAGAGGGCGGCGACGAGCGGGAGGCCGCGCGGTCGCTCCTCCGGCTCTTCGCCGACGCCTTCGTGGACGATGTGCGAGTGGCCCGGGTGACCTTCGGCGAGGGCCGGGCCGTGACGCCGCTGGCCGAGATGCGCCGCCGTAGCAACCGCCGGATGGCGGCGTCGTTCGTCGAAGCGGTCTGGAGCCGGCTCGGCATGGCGACGGGTCCGCGGACGCGCGCGGTCGCGATGGGGCTGATCGGCGGGCTCTTCGACATCATCGCGGACTGGCTGCTGGACGCGGACGGCGACGGCGGTGTCGGTGTCGGTGTGGGCGACGCGGCGCGGCCCGCCGATCGGGGCGCCCTCGAAGAGGGCCTCGACCGCTTCTACACGGTCGTCAGCGCCGGGCTCACCGCCCCCTGACACCCTCTTTCCCCCACCGAACGGGACGGAGCGGAATCCGCGCGAGCTTTTTGGAAACGATGCCTTGTTCCTAACAAGGGCCCGTGCTGTACTTCCGGGTAACTTTCCACGAACAGGGAGTTGCCCCATGGCCAGGCTCCGCACGTTCCTGACAGCGCTTCTGCTGTCCGTACTCGCATCGACCACCCTGATCCCGACGGCGTCGGCCGCCTCGGTCGCCCCTGCCGCCGCTGCCGCCGCTGCCGCCTCGGCGTCGGCGTCCCCGCCGAGCTCGGGGTGGAACAACTGGTCCTGCCGGCCCAGCGCCGCCCACCCCGAACCCGTGGTCCTCGTCCACGGCCTCGGCGCCAATGGCACGGTCAACTTCATGACCCTGGCCCCCGCGCTCAGCGCCGCGGGCTACTGCGTCTTCTCGCCGACGTACGGCAAGACCGTCCTGGGCGGCCTGTCGGGCGGGCTCGCCCCGATGGCGGAGAGCGCCGCCGAGGTGGGCGCGTTCGTCGAGCGCGTACGTGCCACGACCGGCGCGGCGAAGGTCGACATCGTCGGCCACTCCGAGGGGACCACCGTCCCGGCGTACTACATCAAGTACCTGGGCGGAGCCACGAAGGTCGACGACTTCATCGGCTTCGGGTCCAACTTCCGCGGCACCACACTCAACGGCCTGGCGTCCCTGGCCGCCGCGCTGGGGCTCCAGGACCTGCTGACCGGCGTCGGCTGCGGGGCCTGTACGGACTATCTGCCCGGCTCCGCGTTCCTCGCCGAGCTCAACGACGGCCCCATCGCCGTGCCTGGGCCGAAGTACACCAGCATCGTCACCCGCTACGACCGCGTCGTCACGCCCTACACCAGCGGGCTGCTCACCGGGGACGGCGTCACCAACATCGTGCTCCAGGACAAGTGCAAGCTGGATTCCGCGGGCCACCTCGGGCTGGCGGTCGACCCGAATGTGACACAGCTCGTGCTGAACGGGCTCGACCCGGAGAACGCGAAGCCGTTCCGCTGCCGCCCCTTCACTACGTTCGGTATCTAGGGGCCCGGTCGCGGACGCCCCTGACACGGTCCTGCCCCTCCGGGGGTGGGGCCGTTCGTCGTCCGCGGGGCGGTGGCCGGCTTGTCGCGCAGTTCCTCGCGCCCCCGCTGTCGTGATCCATGTTGCTGGTGGGGTGCAAGGCCTTGGGGCGTCTTGTCGGCAGGCCGCGCTCCAGGACCCTGCGGGTCGCCCGGGCGGCGCGGGGCGGTCGGTCGGTCCCGGGGTCACCTCCTCGCCGCCGGCGGTGCGCGGCTTCTTGGAAACGGTCACCGCTTCCGTACCGCCGACGGCTGCGGGGGCGACCCCACACCCGCCCTCCCCACGCAGAGGGACATGACCCGTCGGCCCGGGCTCGGGGGAGAATGGGAGCCGCACGGGCAGAGATCGCGACGAGGAGAAGGAACCGCAGATGACGGACCCGCACGAGCCGCGCAAGCCGCGCCCCGCCGCCCTGCTCTTCGAGCCCGCGGAGGCCGTGGCCGATCCGGAGCGGTTCTTCGATCTGGAGGCGATCGAGGACCCCCGCGCCCTGCTCAGCCGGGCGACGGAGCTGACGCTGGCGTTCCGCGCCGCGACGGACCGGGCCGTGGAGTACCAGGCGCTGGCCGCCGCGCAGCTCGCGGATCCCCGCCGGTTCGACCGGCTGACGCCGCGGGACATCGCGGAGCGCGCGGGGTGGACCGAGGACTACACGAAGAAGATGATCGAGTTCGGTCGGGGACTGGCCCGGGACGGCGACCGCTCCTGAGGGACGCGCTGGCATATGCCGGGTGCGTAAGATACCCGCTTCCCGACCCGCGTGTCCCCGTTTCGCCGACACTCTGGAATCACTCGGTCACCGCCGGTAGACCTGGAGTCATGACCGCCTCCACGCGCGCATCGTCACGGGACGACCACCACCCATCACCGGCCGCCGGGTTCCTCGCCGGGCTGCGGGAGGAGACCGCGCGGGTGACCGCGGCCGGGGCCGACTGGCTCGCCGCCGCGAGGTCGTACCCCCGGGCGCACGGGGAGCGGCGCCCCGGCCACGGCGCGGTGCTGCGGTGCGGCACGCTCTTCGACGTGGTGAGCGCGCCCGCCGTGTTCGGGCGGCTGCTGCTGGACCGGATCTGGGCGGAGGGCCCGGGTTCGGGCCCCGTCGTGGCGCACCGGGGCAGGCTGCTGGTCTTCGCGGCGCCGGGCGCCGCCGCCCGGCTGCCCGCCCTGCTGAGCTGGGAGGAGTGGGGCAGCTTCGTACCGCCGCTGATGTACCACGGCACGGGCGACGCCGTGACCGTGCCGCCCCCGGCCGGGCCGGAGGCCGGGAAGGCCGGAAACGACAGGGACGGGGCGCCGCCGCCGCGCTGGCTGGTGGCGCCCGCGTCCCGGCATCCCTGGCTGCCGGGGCCCGATGTGCTGCTGTGGGCCTGTGTACGGGCCGCGCGGGCCGCCGGGAGCGCTCCCACAGCCTTCGCGGAGGGCTCCGGCGGACCGATTTTTCCCGGCCCGGATCCTGGTGCTAAGGTCTACGACGTCAGCAGGCGCCGCTAGCTCAGTTGGTTAGAGCAGCTGACTCTTAATCAGCGGGTCCGGGGTTCGAGTCCCTGGCGGCGCACCGACGGAGCAGGGCCCCTCGCGCGAGCGGGGGGCCTTTCTCGTACCGTGGAACAGGCCGTGGCTCACCCGGCGGCGATCCGGACATTCCATGCCCCCGTGGACGTCCGGTCCACCACCTCGATCCGGATCCGCTCCCCCGACGCCCCGGACAGGGTGAAGGTCTCCCCGACGCCCAGCGGGGCGTCCGCCAGCTTCGGATAGACGGAGCGGTCCCAGCACGCCTCCGTCTCCGGGTGGGTGTCGACGACCTCGACCGGGCCGCCGCCCGAGACCGTGTCGGCGCGTACCCGGTAGAGCAGAACGCCCTCGGCGCAGGTGTTCCGGTCGTTGCCGAAGGCGCCGCGCGCCTCGACGGCGAGTACCGTGCCGGGGCCGGTTCTGACGACGGCGAGCCGGGTACCGATCCCGCCGCCGGGCGCGGGCGCCGCGCCCACCGGGTCGAGGGTGATCAGTTCCGGCCGGGTGACGCAGCGGACGTGCCGGGACGCCAGCCAGCCGAGCTTCCACTTGTGCCAGGCGAAGAGGTCGGGGGCGAGTCCGAACTGGCTGCCCATGACGTCCCAGTCCCCGACATGGGTGTCCCAGTCGCCCTTGCCGTCGGTCGGCCGGTGGTAGAGGTCGGGCAGGTCGAAGACGTGCCCGGTCTCGTGGGCCAGGACGTTGCGGTCGGGCGGATGCCGTTCGAAGACCGTGACGACGCGCCGCAGCCCGGTACCGTCGTAGGTCATCGGCCGGTCGAAGTTGACGACCTTGGTGGCGTCGGAGTCCACTCCGGGGGCGTCGGGGTCGGCGACGAGATAGACGATGTCGTAGCGGGAGAAGTCGACGGTGCGGTCGGCCGCGCCCAGCGCGTCCCGCAGAAAGGCGCGCCGCCGGTCGGGGGCCCAGTCGCGCCGTATGGCGTACGCCGTGGAGTCCCGCGGCATCCGGACCCACGCACGTTGCGGATGGGGCCTGAGGGTGAACCGGCCGTACGAGGCCCGTTCGAAGAAGGCACTGGTGGCCGGGAAGTGGTCGGCGGCGATCCGCTCCGGTGTGGTGCGCGGTACGTGGTCAGGGAATGAAAGGAACACCATGACCGCGTCGAGGTCGCGTACCGGTTGGGGGTAGCCGTTGTTCCAGGTGTCGAGGCCCAGGGAGTGGTGTGCCGGCGTCCGGGGCAGAGCGCAGGAGAAGGACGGTGTCTGTGCGACCGCCGGCCCCGCCACCAGCGATGTCGCCGCGAGCGCCAGCAGCGATGTGACGGCGGCGGCGACGGTACGGGCCAGGCCGCGCTCGCCGCCCGTACCCCCGTTCGGCCCATCGCCCGGTCCGTCCGGGCGCGGTGGGCCCGCGCGGCCCGGTCCTCCGGTGTCGCCCCGTCCGTACAGACGCCCGCCTTCCACACTCCCGGGTGGACCCGTGGGGAACTGCTGACGCGCCACGTCGACCTCCGGCTGCGGAATGGGAGACACCTCGACCACCTTGTGGTGATTTCCTGGTGTACGACCAGTTCCGGTGCCCCAGTCGGGTGACCACACCGACACCCGTCCGCGATCGAGCCGAGACCGGCCGGCCGGCGCGCGGGTGCGGCGGCGCGGCCCGGGTGTCGGATCCGATCGAGGAGGGATCAGACCGTGTCGCAGGACCGAACGGCATCGGCCAGGCTCGCGCAGAAACGATCTGGCATTCTGCGCCGACGCGGTGCGCCCCGGTGGCGGAGGTGGAACGGCCCCGGGGGCAGCCTCTATGATCGGCACACTTTCCCCAGGTCCGTTTCCTCAGCGTTCCTGAGCTTTCCTCAACTTTCCATATCTATACCTTGCTTCCGCTGTTTGCATTATTTGCATGAGTTTCATCGGTTTCCTTGCTTTCAGGTTGTTTTTGGATCTCCGGGGATCGTTCCAGCGGCGGCGCCCCGTCCGCTGTGAACGGTCGCCGACTCGTCTGACGTATTCCGACCACATCCACGACACAACTGCACTGCGGGAGTGAAAGCGGTGAGCGGAACCCCCGAAGGAACCGGGTCCGGGCGGGACTATCGGGCCGCGTTCGACGCGGCACACCACCCCATGGCCGTGATCGGCGCCGACGGTCTCGTGACGGTGGCGAATCCGGCCTTCGCCGGGCTGTTCGGCGCCGATCCGACGGGTCGGCGGGCCGCCGATCTGGCCGGACTCACGGCCGACCACGACATCCGGCGGACCTACCGTGCCGTACTCGCCGGACGGGAGCAGCGGCTGTGCTGTACCCGGCGCGTCAAGCGGGCCGACGGCCGTACGTTCTGGGCGGAGATCGTGCTGACCCCGCTGCCGGGCGGTGCGGACGGCGGGGAGCGCGGCGCCCTGATGTGCGTCACGGACATCAGCGACCGGCGTGAGCTGGGGGCCCGGCTGCGCCATCTGGAGATGCACGACGCGGTGACCCGGCTGCCGAACCGCGCGCTGTTCTTCGAACGGCTCTCGGCCGCCGTGGAGTCGGCGGGGTACGAGCGGGGCGCGACCGGCCGGATCGGGCTCTGCTATCTCGATCTCGACGGGTTCAAGGCGGTCAACGACACCCTGGGGCACCGGATCGGCGACCGGCTGCTGATCGCCGTCGCGGACCGGCTCACCGAGTGCGCGCGGAACGCCGGCGGCGGCGCCCGGGGCGGCGGCCCGCTGGTGGCGCGGCTCGGCGGTGACGAGTTCGCGGTCCTGGTGGAGGAGTCCACGGGTACGGAGCAACTCGCCGATCTCGCCAGGTCGCTGCTGGCGGCGTTGCAGCGCCCCTTCGACATCGACGGGCAGCGGCTCGCGGTGTCAGCGTCGATCGGGGTGGTGGAGCGGTCCGCGGCCGGGACGTCGGCGACGGGTCTGATGCAGGCGGCGGACACCACCCTGTACTGGGCGAAGGAGGACGGCAAGGCCCGCTGGACGCTCTTCGATCCGGAGCGCAACGCCCACCGGATGACCCGGCAGGCGCTCTCCTCGTCGCTGCGGCCCGCCCTCGAACGGGGCGAGTTCGCGGTCGAGTACCAGCCGCTGGTGGGGCTGGCCGACGGGGTGACCAGGGGGGTGGAGGCGCTGGTCAGGTGGCACCATCCGCGGTTCGGGACCCTGCCGCCGAATCGGTTCATCGGGATCGCCGAGGAGGACGGTTCCATTGTGGAGCTGGGGCGCTGGGTGCTCCGTACGGCCTGTGAACAGGCCCGGCGCTGGCAGTTGGACCATCCGGCGGCCCGGCCGTTGTTCGTCAGCGTCAATGTCGCCGTACGGCAGGTGTGGGACTCGGACCTGGTGGCGGATGTGGCCCGCACGCTGGAGGAGACGGGGCTCGCGCCGCGGCTGCTCCAGCTGGAGCTGACGGAGTCGGCGGTGATGGGCTCGGCCGGGCGGCCGTTGCAGGCGTTGCAGGACCTGAGCGATATGGGGGTACGGATCGCCATCGACGACTTCGGTACCGGGTACTCGAACCTGGCCTATCTGAGCAGGCTCCCGGTGTCGGCGCTGAAGCTGGACGGCTCGTTCGTCCGGGGCTTCCAGGACGAGGCGCATCCGAACCCGGCCGACGAGACGATCGTGGCGGCGCTGGTGGAGCTGGCGCACCGGCTGGGGCTGACGGTGACTGCGGAGTGCGTGGAGACCGCGGGGCAGGCGGCGCGGCTGCGGCGGATCGGCTGCGACACCGGGCAGGGCTGGCTCTACTCCCGGGCGGTCCCGCCGGAGCGGATCGCCGAGCTGGTGGGGCTGACGGCGCTGCCCGCGTGACGCCGGGGTAGCCCTCACGGGCCGGGTGCCCCGGATATGGGTACCGCCCCCGCCCGGGAAGAACATCCGGGCGGGGGCGGTGTTGTGGGGGGAACACGGTGGATCTCTTGGTGGTGCTCGGGGGCCGTGTCGTGCCGTGGGGGGCGGCCCCCTTCACCGGCCGGTCAGCCGGCCGGGGTCAGCAGGGGCCCTGGTCGCGCCAGACGCCCCACTCGCCGCCGGTCCCGGGCTCGCTGCCCTGGTTCCACCACTGGGCCTTCCACTTGCGGCCGTTGTGGGAGACGACGGAGTTGGTGTTGTAGACGTCGGCCGCGGCCCAGGGGCTGCCGCAGGCCGGGGTGGGGGTCGGCGTCGGGGTCGGGGTGGGGGTCGGCGTGGGCCGGACGCTCGTACCGACCGCGGCGACGACGTCGTTCAGCAGCTTGGTCTGCTCGTCGAGGCCGATGAGGGAGTACATCATCGCCCCGCCCAGGCCCTTGCTCTTGGCGTAGGCCGCGCGGGCGTCGATGGCCCGCTTGTCCAGACCGGTGAAGAACTCGCCGTTCTTGTAGAAGTACGCGGCCTTGGCCTCGTCGTCCCAGAAGGTGGTCGCCGGGTTGTCGACGATGCCGCCGAGCTCCTTGTAGTTGGCGATACCGGCCGCCTGGCTCAGCGGACGCGGCGCGCTGCCGCCGTTGGCGGTCTGGGCGAGACCGTTCTTGGTCCCGGCCGGGACGTTCTTCCAGCCGCGGTAGTACATCTCGTACCCGAGGGTCAGCTTGTTCGCCGGGAAGCCGCCGGTAATGCCGTAGGCGGGGCTGCCGTCGATCCAGGCGCGGACCGCGTTGTCGACCGAGTACTTCTCGGTGCCGGGCGCGATCGGGTTGGTCGGGTCCGACGGCGGCGAGTACAGCGGCGACTGGTGGTACGTCGGTCCGCTGCCGTTCCAGGCGCCGTGCATGTCGTACGTCATGATGTTCGCGTAGTCGAGGTACGCGCCCACCTTGTCCGTCTCGATGTGCTTGATCTTGTCCTGGCCGGCCGGCATGGCGGCGGTCAGCAGGTACTTCTTGCCGCCGTTGGCCGCGCCGTAGGCGTCGAGCTGCTTACGGAACTCGGCCAGCAGCAGGGTGAAGTTGACCTTGTCCTCGGGCCCGTAGTGGTTGCCCAGGTGGCCGCCGTTGGAGCCGGGGTACTCCCAGTCGATGTCGATGCCGTCGAAGATCCCGGCGGCGGTGCCGGGACCGCCGTAGCCGTCGGCCTTGGGCACGTCACCGGTGAGGTACTGCTTGATACAGGAGGAGACGAGCTTCTTCCGGGACGCGTCGGTCTTGGCCGCGTCGTGGAAGTACTTGGAGAACGTCCAGCCACCGAGAGAGATGTTGATCTTCAGGTGGGGGTGCTTGGCCTTCAGCTTCTTGAACTGGTTGAAGACACCGGCGATCGGCTGGTCCCAGCGGTCGGCGACCCCGTCGACGCTGTCGGCGGCCGAGAAGGTCTTCTGGTAGTCGGCGTACGAGTCGCCCGCGCCGTCACCGGCGTTGGGGTTGTTGTCGTCGCCCGCCGCCTTGTTGGCCTGGAAGCAGGTCAGATCGGTCTGGTGGATATTGCCGAACGAGTAGTTGATGATGTCCAGCTTGTCGGCGATGCCCCGGGTGTCGAGGTGCTTCGGGTAGAAGGCGTTGCCGTACACGCTCCACTGGTCGTAGTACGCGATCTTCACGCCCGGCTGGGTGGCGGCAGCGGCGGCTGTCTTCTGGGGTGTCGCTGCGTTGCCCGTCGTGGCGAAGCCGGCCAGGACGCCTGCGGCGACTGCCGCGGTCGTCAGAGCCGCGATCAAGGGTTTGCGGGAGCGCACGAAATGCCTCCGGAGTGGGGGGAACAGGGGGTGCGGGCCCGTAGGTCGGCGTAACACGGGCCGGAGAAAGAGATAGCGATCCGGCCAGTGCCGCGTCAATGGTCTCGACCAACCTCCACCCAAAGAAGGACTAGACCAATTCATAGGCAAAAGCCCTCGTCAGAGCCGTGCGGCGAGAAAGATGAAGGTTTTCTCACCGCAACTGACGAGGGCTTTAAGTGCGGGATAAGGATGGTTTAAGGAATGGATGATCCCGGCCAATCGGACAGTTCAGGGATGAACCATCGGAAAGAAATCATCGGTCGCCGAGAGACCGGACCCGCCGCTTCCGCCCCGGCCGAGCCCGTGCTGGGAGCGCGTCCGGAGAGCGTTCGGAGCGCCTTCGGAGCACCTTCGGAGCGCGCTTGGACCCGTGCTCGGAGCGTGCCCGGCCGGCCTCAGACCGTCTTCGGCAAGTCGTAGGCGTCCGCGACGAGTTCGTACGAGCGCAGCCGCGCGGCTTCGCCGTGGACGTTCGACGTGAGCATCAGCTCGTCCGCCCCGGTCCGCTTCCGCAGCGCGTCGAGCCCGTCCCGGACGGCGTCGGGCGTGCCGTGGACGATGGTGGAGAGCCAGTCCGCGACGAACTCCCGCTCCGCGGGGGTGAAGGCGTACGACTCCGCCTCCTCCGAGGTCGGGATCAGCCCCGGCCGCCCGGTGCGCAGCCGCAGCATCGACAGCGCGCCGGTCAGCACCTGGCGGCGGGCCTCCCGCTCGTCGTCGGCGGCGAGCGCGGCCACCCCGATCAGCGCGTACGGCTCCGTCAGCAGCGCCGAGGGGCGGAACGACTCCCGGTACAGATCGAGCGCCGGGACCGTGTTGCGGGCCGAGAAGTGGTGCGCGAAGGCGAAGGGCAGTCCGAGGGCGCCCGCGAGCCTGGCGCTGAAGCCGGATGAGCCGAGCAGCCAGACCGGCGGGCGGGCCACCGGGCCCTGGACGGGGCCGGGTACGGCGTGGATCCGGGCGTACGGATGGCCGTCGGGGAAGTCGTCGTCGAGGAACCTGGTCAACTCCGCGAGCTGCTGCGGGAAGTCCTCCGCCCCCTCCCCCGGCCGCGCGGTGCGGCGCAGGGCGGCGGCGGTCGCCCCGTCGGTGCCCGGGGCCCGGCCGAGCCCGAGGTCGATCCGCCCCGGCGCCAGCGCCTCCAGCGTGCCGAACTGCTCGGCGATCACCAGCGGGGCGTGGTTGGGGAGCATCACCCCGCCGGAGCCGAGGCGGAGCCGGTCGGTGTGCGCGGCGAGATGGGCGAGGATCACGGCCGGGGAGGACGAGGCGACCCCGGGCATGGAGTGGTGTTCGGCCACCCAGTGGCGGTGGTAGCCGCGGCTCTCCGCGAGCCGGGCGAGCGCGACACTGGTCCGCAGGGCGTCGGCGGCGGTCCGCCCCTCCCCCACGGTGACGAGGTCGAGCACGGACAACGGCACGCCCGCCGAGCCGTGCGCCGTGCCCCTGACGGGGTCGGGGTCGGGGTGATGGGCGTCCTGCCTCGCGTCGTCCAACGGTTCTGCCCTTCGCACTCGGACGGAGCAAGCTGTCGCAGGAGATCAACAGGAGGTTTACTCCGTTTGTTCCCGTGACGGTGGGGGTTGTTCCCCGTGACGGCGGGGTCCGGACGCCCGGTGCGGCGGTCTCCGGGGGCGCCATCCGGCCGATGAACCGCCCGGGGCATCACGGGATCGATCCGCATATCCGCGTACGGTCCGGGTAGCCGCGCGGGCATGGCCCGACGACGACATCCCCAGGAACAACATTCGACACACCAGTCACCCATGAACCGCATGCCGCGACAACCCCGCGAACCCGGGAGCGGCCCCGGAGAAGGCCCCGGGGGCGGCCCCCCGGACGGCGGCAGACGCGGCATCGGCCGCAGGTCCCTGCTCGCCGGGGCCGCCGCACTCGGCTCCCTCGCCGCCGTGGGCGGCGCGAGCGCGTGCAGCCGGGTGGCCACCGCGGACGCCGGGGACGGCGGCAGCCTGCTGGAGCAGCTGCGCGCGAAGGGCACCGTACGGCTGGGTCTCGCCGGGGAGCAGCCGTTCGGCTACATCGGCCGGGACGGCGAGATGACCGGCTCGTCGCCGGTGATCGCCCGGCGGATCTTCCGGGCGCTGGGGGTCGAGGAGGTCCAGCCCTTCCCGACCGAGTTCGGGTCCCTGATCACCGGGCTCAACGCGCTCCAGTTCGATGTGGTCGGCGCCGGGATGTTCATCACGCCCGCCCGCTGCGACCAGGTCCTCTTCTCCGACCCCGAGTACCAGATGCTCAGCGGTTTCCTGGTCGCCAAGGGCAATCCGAAGAAGCTGCGCACCTTCGAGGACGTGGCCGAGTCGGGTGCCAGGTTCGCGACCGGGGTCGGCTACGGGGAGATCGACCACGCGAAGGAGGCGGGGGTGAAGAACATCGTCACCCTCCCCGACCAGCTCGCCGGGCTGCTCGCGGTCGAACAGGGCCGGGTCGACGTCTTCGCCGGGACCTCCGTCGCGGTACGGAACGTCGTGAAGGGCAGCCGACGGGCCGAGGTGACGCCCGAGATCACCCCGCTCCGCGACGGGGAACCGGTGATCGACGTCGGCGGCTTCGCCTTCCGCACCCCCGAGACCCGGCTGCGGGACGCCTTCAATCGCGAGCTGCACAAGCTGAGGCGCACCGGTGAGCTGCTGGATCTGATGCGGCCCTTCGGCTTCCGCGAGACGGAGATGACGAATGTACGGGCCCGGGAGAGGTGCGCCGCATGAGCGACATCACCCCGGGGCTGTGGGAGCTGCTCCTCAAGGGCGTGTGGGTCACCGTCCAGCTCACCGTGTTCAGTGCCGCCCTGGCGGTGGTCGTGGCCTTCGTCGTCGGCCCGGCCCGTACCCACCGCCGGTGGATCGTCCGGTTTCTGTCCGGGACGTATGTGGAGATCTTCCGGGGCACATCGGCACTGATCCTGATGTTCTGGATCTTCTTCGTGCTGCCGATGGGCTTCGGCTGGCAGCTGGTGCCCATGTGGGCGGCGGTGCTGTCGCTGGGCCTGACGTACGGCGCGTACGGCGCCGAGGTCGTCCGCGGCGCGGTCGCCGCGGTGCCGCCGGGGCAGCGGGAGGCCGGGGTGGCCCTCGGCTTCACCCAGGGGCAGCAGCTGCGGAAGGTGGTCGTCCCGCAGGCATGGCCGGAAATGATCCCCCCGTTCGGCAATCTCCTCGTCGAACTGCTCAAGGGCACGGCCCTGGTCTCGGTGATGGGCGTCGGCGACATCGCGTTCGGCGCGGCACTCGTCCGCAACGCCACCGGCGACAGTGCGCCGGTGTACACCGTGGTCCTGCTCATGTACTTCGTCCTGGCCTTCAGCCTCAGCCGCGGGATGCGGTCGCTGGAGCGGCGAGCCAAGGCGGGTCTCGGCCGGGAGGTCGAACCGTCGTTCACGGACCGGGTACGGGCCCGCCACCGCCGCCGGGCGGTGGCCGGTAACGACCAGGTCCCGGCGACGGGTACCGGTGCCGGAACGCCGGCCCCGGAGACACAGGCGACCGCCGGAGCCACGGCGACCGGAGGTGAGCGCTGATGACGTGGGACTGGTCCGCGGTCGGGGACTTCATGCCCCGTTTCTGGGACGGACTCCTGGTCACCCTGCAGGCCCTGGGCCTGGGGGCGCTGCTCGCCTTCGCGCTCGGCCTGGTGTGGGCGCTGGCGCTGCGTTCGCCGTACCGCGCGGTGCGCTGGCCGGTGGCGGCCGTGACGGAGTTCGTCCGCAACACTCCGCTGCTGGTGCAGCTGTTCTTCCTCTACTACGTGCTGCCGGAGTGGGGTATCACGCTCTCCGCCCTGGTCACCGGGGTCGTCGGGCTCGGGCTGCACTACTCGACGTACACCGCCGAGGTCTACCGCGCCGGGATCGACGGGGTCCCGGTGGGCCAGTGGGAGGCGGCCACGGCGCTCGGCCTGGGCCGGGTGCGCACCTGGCGTGCGGTGATCCTGCCGCAGGCGGTGCGCCGGGTCGTCCCGGCGCTCGGCAACTACGTCATCGCGATGCTGAAGGACACTCCGATGATCTTCGTGATCGGAGTGATGGACATGCTCGGGCAGGCGCGCCAGTTCGCCGCCGAGACCTTCCTGACCGTGGAGGCGTTCACGGTCGTCGGTATCGCCTTCATCGTCCTGTCCTACCCGGCATCCCTCCTTCTGCGAGCACTGGAGCGTCGTCTTGTCCGCTGACCGTCTGCTGAACAAGCCCACCGATCCCACCGATCCCACGGACACGGCCGGTCCGGCCGGTCCGGCCGATCCCGCGGGGCCCGCGGGTCCCGCGGGGCCCGGGGATCCCGCCGCCCCCGACGCCTCGGGCGGGGCCGCAGGCGCCGGCGGCACACCGGTGGCCGATCTGATCACCTTCGACGGGGTCACCAAACGGTTCGGGGACCGTACGGTCCTCGACTCCCTCGATCTGTCGGTCCACCCCGGCAAGCACGTCACCCTCATCGGCCCGTCGGGCTCCGGCAAGACCACGATCCTGCGGCTGCTGATGACCCTGCTGAAGCCCGACGACGGCACGATCACCGTCGGCGGGCGGCGGCTGTGGCCGGCGCCCGAGAAGCAGGTCCGGGAGGTCCGCAAGGACATCGGGATGGTGTTCCAGCAGTTCAACCTGTTCCCCCATATGAAGGTGCTGCGGAACATCACCGAGGCGCCCGTACACGTCCTGGGACTCTCCAAGGACGAGGCCGAGGAGCGCGGCCGGGAGCTGCTGGACCTGGTGGGCCTCGGCGAGTACACCGACAGCTATCCCAGCCGGCTCTCCGGCGGGCAGCAGCAGCGGGTGGCCATCGCCAGGGCGCTGGCGATGCGGCCGAAGGTGCTGCTGCTGGACGAGGTGACGTCGGCGCTCGACCCCGAGCTGGTGACCGGCGTACTGGATCTGCTGCGGGACATCGCCCGGTCGACCGATGTGACGATGGTCTGCGTCACCCACGAGATGAGCTTCGCCCGTGACGTCTCGGACTGCGTGATGATGTTCGACGAGGGGCGGGTACTGGAGTACGGGCCGCCGGAGAAGATCTTCTCGGACCCGGAGCACGAACGGACCCGGGAGTTCCTGGGCGCGATCCTCTGACCGGGCGGCGTCCGGGCACCGCGGGGGCGCCCGGACCTGCCCGCGGGGGTGCCGGGACCCGCCGCGGGAGGTATCGGGACCCGCCCGGGGGTACCCGGGAACGCCCGCGCGAATCGTGGACGCGCCCCTACCCCAGACCATGCCTCTGGCATATGCCAAAAACAAGAGCCCCAGCTTAGGGGGGTGACAACACCCGGCATTCCGGCCAACAGCCGTGCTTCTGACGGTTATTGCCCGCTATCGTGGTAATGGAAGCTGGCGGAGACGACCTGCTGAGGGGGAGACCGTGGCACTCAGGCCCGAGCCGGCTGTGTCGTTCCAGTCGGTGCAGTACGTGCTGCGCGTACTCGAAACCGTCTCCCGGCACGGCGGCGGTGTCACGGACGACCAGATCGCCCGGGAGACCGGACTGCCCACCGCGCATCTGACGCCGATGCTCGACATGCTCCGCCGCGAGGGGTACGTCGAGCGGCTCACCGACGGCGGCGCCTATGTGATCGGCGACTCGCTCGTCCTGCTGGGCTCGGGCCCGGTCCGCGAGCGCGCCGTGGAGGAGAAGGTCCAGCACGCCCTGGCCCTGCTGCGCGACACGGTCGGCGCCGCGGTGTACGTCAGCCGCTATATCGACGGCGAGGTGCGGATCACCCAGTACGCGGACAGTCCCCTCGCGCCCAAGGTGAACGAGTACGTGGACTTCCGTTTCGCGGCGCACGCGAGCGCCGTCGGCAAGTGCCTGCTCACCCAGCTCGACCCGAACGGCCGCCGGGACCATCTCTCCCGCCACAAGATCACCCGCTTCACCTCCAGGACGATCACGAGTGAGCGGCTGCTCTTCTCCAAGCTGGACAGCCAGCCGCCGACCGTGCCGGTCCTGGACCTCCAGGAGTACGCGGTGGGCACGGTCTGCGCCGCGGTCCCACTGACGGCGGGGGCGACGGTGGGCTGTCTGGCGCTGTCGATGCCGGTGGAACACGCCCACCGGCTGCGCGCCGCGGCCGACACGCTGAACCGCAGCGCCGCCCCGATGGCGCTCTCCCTCACCCTGTGACCCGGCCGGCCCCCGGGGTGGTCCCCGACCGGTCCCTGGTGGTCGTGAGCATCGCCGGGGACCGGGTAGTATTTTTCTCGTCAGGCGCCGCTAGCTCAGTTGGTTAGAGCAGCTGACTCTTAATCAGCGGGTCCGGGGTTCGAGTCCCTGGCGGCGCACAGATGATCACCCGAGGCGTTCCGGTTCCGGCCGGGACGCCTCGGGTGTTTTCATGCGTTCCGGGGCTCCGTCACCGCGTCCGTCCATTTGCGGGGTCCCGGGGCCCGGGGTCTCCTGGAGGGGTGGTCGCCGCGCGCCCGTGCCCTTCGGCAGACCCAGGCCCCGACCCCCGACACCGAGGTGGCGACGATGACGGCCGAGGAGAACATGCAGCTCATGCAGAGCCTCGACGACGCGTGGAACGCCCAGGACTGGGACGCCTTCGACGCCCGTCACACCCCGGACACCGTCGTGTACTGGCCCGGACAGCCCGAGCCGACCCGGGGGCGGCACGACCACCGGGCGGAGGCCGTCGAATTCTTCGCGACCTTCCCCGACAATCATGTGACCAACCGGCCGTACAAGGTCCTCATCGGCCGGGGCGACTGGACCTGCTCGGTGGCCCGCTTCACCGGCACGATGACCGGGCCGATGAAGGGCCCCGGCGGGGAGATCCCACCGACCGGCCGAGCCTTCGCCGTCGACTTCTGCACGGTGGCGCACTGGGTGGACGGCATGATCGTGGAGGAGAACCTCTTCTACGACCTGGTCGGCCTGATGCGCCAGATCGGCCTCAACGACTGAGCGGCTGCGGCACCCCGGATATCCGGGGGAGCCAGGGGCGCGGGGAACCGCGCGACAAGCCACCCACCGGGCCCCGGACCGAAGAGCACCCGCAGGCGCCGGACGGGTCCGGCCCCCGGCTCCACGACGCGGCGGCCCCCGGGAAGGGGCCGCCGCGCCGTCAGGCGTCATGCGTCAGGCGTCATGCGTCATGCGTCAGAACTGGACGTCCGAGCAGGCGTAGAACGCGTTCGGTGTGTCGTAGACGGTCCAGACCGCCACGATCACGTGCTTGCCCGAACGGGACGGCAGCGTCCCGGTGTGCGACAGGGTCTCCGGCGGCTGGACACCTCCGTAGGGGACGGTCAGGAAGGGCTGGGAGTCCAGGGACGCGCGGGTCACCTTGGAGTTCGGGTTCCAGCCCTGCTTGGTGATGAAGTACTTGAAGTCGGTGGCGCGGTGCCGTGCCGTAAAGCGCCAGCTGAAGGTGTAGCTGCCCGAGTTGACCTGTGTGGCGGGCCAGGCACCGCCGCGCGGGTCGTCGAGCTGCGAGAAGCGGCCGTTGCCGCCCGCGCAGATGGTTCCGTCGGCCGGGCCCCCGGCGGGGAAGACCTTGAGGCCCTCGACGCTCTGCGGCTCCCACTGGATGTCCCCGCAGTTCTTCACCGTGCCGTTGGCACAGAGCTTCTGGCGGCTGACCGGGGACTCCGTGTAGCCGTGGCTGTTGGCGCTGCCGGTCGCGAAGACGGTGGCGCCGGTCATGAGAAGACCGATGGCGGCAGCTGTGGTCCGTTTGCGCATGCTTGCTCCAAGAAACGTGGGGGGGGTTCGAGTGAGCCGTGCTGCACGCGTGCGTGGGGTGTGGGGGGTTGACCGTGCGATCGCGTCGTGGGGATTCCCGTGGGGGGTTCTTCCGCGAGAGGCGCTCCTTCTGCGCCACTTTCAGGTCTAGACCAACACCCAATGTATTGACCAGAGTTCGGCCTGTCCAGACCCTGAGATGCCTTCGCTTTCCGGGCCCGTAACGGGTATAGCCACCGGAAGCATGCCGTAGTTCCCGCTTCCCCTTCATCACGTGCGGCGGTACGGATCCGGCGGCACCGGGCGCCCGATGGCGGCCGGTGCGGAACTCAGTGCTCCAGGGGCGTGGACCGGCCGGTGTAGAACGCCACGGTGAGATCCTTGACGAGGGCCTTGCGCTCGTAGTCGTCGAGCTCCACCAGACCGCGCGCGGTGAGCCGGGTGACCGTGTCGTCCACCGCGTCGACCACCGAGGTCAGTACGGAGTCCCGGTGCCGGGCGTCGATCGCCGCGACCCGGCGCCGCTGGAGCGCGGCGGCGACATCGGGGGCGTAGTCGACCGCCGTCGGCTGGGCCGAGAAGACCTCGATCCCGGCGGGCGCGCACTCGGCCGCGAGCATCGCCGTCAGCGCGCCGCCCAGACCCTCGGCGCCGGCCGTGGCGGTGGGCCCGGGACCGTCCGGGCGGTCGTCCGCCGGGAACCGGGAGAGCACCCGGGCGGTCGAGGACTCCACCCGCTCGGTCAGATACGCCTCGTGGCGCTCGACCCCGAGGGCCGCGCGGGCGGTGTCCCGTACCCGCCAGACCACCAGCACCACCACCCGCAGCGCCGTACCGTCGGCGTCGACGGCGGGCATCGGCAGGCTCCGCCAGTGCCGTAGCCGTACGTCGACGCGACGGCGCCGCAGCAGCGGGTTCAGCCACATCAGGCCGGTACGCCGGACCGTGCCGCGGTACTCGCCGAAGAGCGTCAGGACGAGGGCGTGCCCCGCCCGGCCGCGGGCGACCCCGCCGAAGGTGAAGAGCGCGAGTACGACCCCGAGACCGATCAGCGCCCACAGGAGGGGGCCGAGCCCGGCGTACGGGGCCGGGGGCAGCCCGAGAAGACGGGTCGCCACCGCGGGTGTCACCCCGGCGCCCCACAGGACCAGGCCCGTTCCGGCGACCGCGCACATCCCCGCGAAGACCCCGGTCCAGCCGGGCAGCGCCGGGCCGGGGCGCTCGGTGAGACCGGGATCGGCGGTGGGCACGGGCCGGGCGGGGACGGGGACGGACGCGGGTCCTCCGGCTCCGAAGCCGGAGCGGGGGCCGAGTCCCGGTCCCGGGGCCGTGCGCGGCTGCTCGCCGGTGCCCCGGCGGCGGGAGACCACGGCCGGGCGCACGGGGAAGGTCCGGCCGACCACGTCGGTGGCGGTGTCGGTATCGGTGCAGGTGTCGTCGCGGAAGAGGAGGTGGACCGGGATCTCCGTGGTCGCCTCCGCGGCGATGACCGGGACATGGGCCCCGGGGAGCCGCGTGGGGCCCGGGCTCCCGTCGGGCTCCGATGTGGTGGTGCTCATCGTGCTGCCGCCTCCGCTGCGGGGATCGGGCGAGTGCCGGATGGGGGATTCGGGGGTGGTACGGGGGCGGTACGGGGGCCCGCCCTCAGGTCGCGGCGAAGAGGCGGCGCCAGGTCTCGGGGCCCGGGTAGCCGTCGGCTGCGGCGCCGCGCCAGCCCTGGGCCAGCTGGAACGCCTCGACATTGCGCCGGTCCGCCTCGCCCCAGACGGGCCCGGGGCCCCGGGTGTAGTGCCGGCCGAAGCCCCGCAGGACGAGCCGCTCGCCGAGCCGGGTCACGTACGGACTGGACACCCCGGGCCGGAAGACCCCGACCCCGGGAAACGGCGGCACGGCCGGAACGGCGGGCGCGACGGCCGGTACGGCGCCGACACCCTGGGCGGGCCCGGGCGCCGGGGCGGACCCGAGGGCCGCCTGGGTCACCGAAGTCACCGGCGTCACCGGGGCGGCGGGCAGGGCCTCCGCCGCGGGGATGGGCTTCCCCGTCCCGGTGGTCAGCAGCTTCCACGTCTGCGCGCCGGGGATGCCGTCGGCGGCGGTGCCCCGCCAGCCCTGCGCCTGCTGGAACGCCTGGGTTGCCCTGCGGTCGGCCTCGCCCCAGCGGGGCCCGGGCCCCTTCGCGTAGAACCGCTTGCCGCCGCGCTGCACCAGCATCTCCCCGAGCCGGGTCACATGCGCGTTGTTCGCCCCGGGGCCGAAGTGCTGCGCCCCGGGGAAGGCGTCGGAGTCGGCGGGGGCGGGCGGCGCGGGGACGGCCGGCGGGGGCGCGGTGACGGGCTCGGCGGGCTCGGCCGGGGTGGTGGCGCCCGTGATGCCCTTGTAGCGGTAGGCGAGGTACTTGGACGAGTTGTTCCAGTACGCCATCGGCGTGGTCTGCCGGCGCGTGGCCGGCTTGGTCTGCTCGTACGCCGTGTACTCGGCATGGGTGTGGTCGGTCCAGCCGCCGAAGAGCGTGACATGCGATCCGGTAGTCGGATTGTCCGGGTTGTGGAACAGCAGCATGTCCCCGGGCTGGAGCTCCTCCCGCTTGATCTCCGTACCGAACTGGGCCAGGCTGCCGGTCCACTCGTTGGCGGTCAGACCCCACGCCATGGAGACATAGCCCGAGCAGTCCTGGCGGTATCCGTCGGTCCAGTACTTCGACATGCTGTACGGGACCTTGGCCTCCACCCAGATCTTGGCCCGGTTGATGATCTCCGCCCGGGTCGTCTTGGGGATGACGGGCGCCGCCGGCTGCCCGGTCGGGCCGGGCAGCGGTCGGCCGTGCAGCTCGCCGCGTCCGCCCTGCTCGTTGTCGGGTTCGGCGGCGGTGGCGTCCGTACGGCCCGGGGCGCTCAAGGCCGCCCCGGCCGGACTCGCGGCGGTCCCCGGCGCGACGACGGAGACCGCGCCGACGGGCGCCACCGCACCACCGCCGAGCACCGCGCCCGCCGCGGTGACCACCACCAGCGCGCGCCGGCAGCCGTGGGCCGCCGGGTGCTCCCCCGCCGCGAACGCCCGGCGCTGCCGGACGCAGCCGGGACAGTCGCAGTCGGGAGCGGGTTCGTACTCCTCGAATACCGGCAGCGCCATCGGCTGGCCCCTCCACGCGTGGCTGGATCGTGATGTGTGTGGGCGGGTGAGAACACCTGCGATGGAGTGCAGTCTGGCCCATAAAAGGGACAAAAAGACCATCCGACAGGCCGGGAACGATCAGATGGGCCGGATATTGGTTCGGAGCACCCCATGCGATCCGGTAGAGTTTTCCCGTCAGCAGGCGCCGCTAGCTCAGTTGGTTAGAGCAGCTGACTCTTAATCAGCGGGTCCGGGGTTCGAGTCCCTGGCGGCGCACGCACACCGAGGCCCCCTCGCCCATGGCGAGGGGGCCTCGGTCATGCCAGGACATGCCAGGACATGCCAGGACCTGCCCGGACCGGCCGAGGCGCCGCGCCGACCGACGTCCGCGAGACCCACGAGTCGCACCCGCGGACCTAGGCCATGTCGCTCCGCGCGCCTACAGTGGCAGAAAGGCCGTCCCGCCACTGGTCCGGGTTCCCGCGTCACGACCATCCCCCTCCTCCCGCTCCGGTGCCGGGCTTCTCCCGCAGCCCGTGCCCCGCGGTCGAGGACCGGCCCGGCGGGTGGCCCGGATGAGACGGCCGCCCGCCGGGCCCGGTCGCGGACCGGAACGCAGATCGGAGCACGGACCGGAGCGCGGCCCGGCTCAGTGGCCGTCCGTGCGGCGGCGGCGATGCGCTCCCCGTACCGCGACGACGACCGCGGCCACCCCCGCCAGGACGAGTCCGACGACGGTGTGGACGGTGCCGGGCCCGGTGTCCTCGGCGGCGGGCTCACCGGTGGCGATTCCCGCGCCCGTCCCCGTACCCGCACCCGTACCGGTGCCGGTGCCGGTGCCGTCGACCGCGCCCACACCCCCGCCGACACCACGGGCCTCGACGGCGGGCGCCGGATCCGGGGCCGCCCGGGGGGTCAGCAGGGACGGCGCCACGGGCGCGGCGGCCGGGATCCGGGCCGCCGCCGCGTCGGAAACCCCGCCCGCCCCGCCCGCCCCGCCGGGCTCGTACACCCCGGCCGTCTCGCGCGCCGAACCGACGGCGGACTCCGCGGGCGCGAGGACGAGGGCGGTCGGCACCGCGGCGAGGACGGCGGCCACCCCGGCCGCACGGAGCGCGATCACAGCTGCACGCATGGTGACACCTCCTGCTGTGCCACAGCGTCACGCCTGTCGCGGCCCACCGCATCCCCGGCGCCGGGACCGCACCCCCGGCACCGGTTCTGACGTGGCACGACGCAAGCGGGGGCCGAGGTGTTCGGGTGACGCGACGCACGCCACGTCACCGGCACCGGCACCGCCGCGGGCGCCAGGGCGGCGCGCGGTCAGATCCGCTCGACGAGATCCGCGATGGAGTCCACGACCGTCGAGGGCCGGAACGGGTAGCGGTCGATGCCTTCGGGGGTCGTCACCCCGGTGAGGACGAGGAACGTCTCCATCCCCGCCTCAAGACCGGCCAGCACATCCGTGTCCATCCGGTCGCCGATCATGGCGCTGGTCTCGGAGTGCGCCCCGATCGCGTTCAGCCCGGTCCGCATCATCAGCGGGTTCGGCTTGCCCGCGAAGTAGGGGTCCTTGCCGGTGGCCTTGGTGATCAGCGCCGCGACCGAGCCCGTCGCCGGGAGGGGGCCCTCCGTGGAGGGACCGGTCTCGTCGGGGTTGGTGCAGATGAACCGGGCCCCGCCGTTGATCAGCCGGATCGCCTTGGTCAGCGCCTCGAAGGAGTACGTACGGGTCTCGCCGAGCACCACGTAGTCGGGGTCGTGGTCGGTGAGGACGTACCCGATGTCGTGGAGCGCCGTGGTGAGCCCGGCCTCGCCGATGACGTACGCCGTACCGCCGGGCCGCTGGTCGTCGAGGAACTGCGCGGTGGCCAGGGCGGACGTCCAGATGTTCTGCACCGGGACGTCGAGGCCCATCCGGTCGAGCCGGGCGTGCAGGTCCCGGGCGGTGTAGATCGAGTTGTTCGTCAGCACCAGGAACGGCTTGCCGGTGTCCCGGAGCTTGCGGATGAAGGCGTCGGCGCCCGGGATCGGCACGCCTTCGTGGATCAGGACACCGTCCATGTCGGTCAGCCAGGATTCGATCGGCTTGCGCTCTGCCATCAAGGGGGCTCCTGCCGTGCTCGGGGCGTACGGTACGGTCCCGGACCCCGCTCCGGCCGGCGGCCGGCGGTTGTCCGTGTCCCGTACGCGATGTGCGGGATGCCGGAGGCACGGCCTTGTGGCACCCCGACACGGACAGCCTAGTCAGCCGGGGGCCGGGTGTTCGAGTCCTGACCAGCGACGAACGGGTTTTACGGGGGTGTCAGAGCCGGTGTCGGGGCGGGACCGGCACCGGGACCGGCACGGATCCGTACCGGTCCCGGTGTCCGAGCGCGGGCGGCGTCAGTCCCGGGCCCTGCGCACTCCCCGCGAGATCAGGAGGAGCACTCCGCCGGCCGCCAGGACCATGCCGAGCGCCGCGGCCAGCCGGAGGGTGGAGCCGGTGCCGGTGGTGGCGAGTTCGTCGCGGGTGACGGTGGCCCCGGGCCCGCGGTCCTCCAGGACGGCGAACCGGTAGTCGCCGGACTCCCCGACCCAGTCGCCGTCGTCCCCGCGCCGCTGGACGACGGCCGCGTTGACGGTGACCTGGTTGGGCGGGGTCTCGCCGGTGAGGGCGAGCCGCACCCGGACGGTGACCGCGGACTTCGCCCGTACGGTGAAACCGCCACCCTCGGCCCGCTGGGCGCCCAGCACGCCGACGACCTCGTCGTCGCCGCTGGTCTCCAGCTGCGCGCCGCGCCAGCGCGCGGCCCCCGGATCGTAGAACTCCAGCATCATCCGGTCGGGGGTCAGCCCCCGGTCGCGGGCGGCGAAGACGAGGACCGGGTGGACCTGCCGGCACTCCCGGCCGGTGGTGTTGGTCAGCTCGACGCCCCAGGCCTCGAAGCCGCCCCCCGGGTGGTGGACGTCGGGCCCGCCGACGATCCGGGTGCCGATGGGGAAAGCCCCGCCGGACGCGCTCCCGCATCCGGCGGGCAGCCGCTCGCCCCCGGTGGCGCCGTCCGCCGGGACGGACGCGGCACCGAGGGCGACGGCGGTCCCGGCGGTGCCGGCGGAACCGGCCGCCGGGGTCACGGTCAGGGCGACGGCCGCGACCGTGGTCGCGGCGACGACGGCGAAAACGGTGCGCGTTCGCATGTCGATCGTTGGCCTTTGCGTTCGGAGGGGGCCTGCTCCCCGCCCCGGGGGACGGATCCGGCCTCGGCCCCGACGATGGCACGCGCGGCGGGGAAGGCGACGGCGCCACGACCCGCCCCGGCCGGGCGGCCCGGCGATTCCGCCCCTTCAGCGTATTGTCCGACTTTCATACGGGTTCCAACCCGGTGAACCCGGCCAGGCCCCCCGAAACGGACCCCCGAAACCGGCCCCGCTGTCGCCGATACCTCTGATGCGCGCCTCACCCCGCCGCGCCGCCGAAGAGGGGGGCGAGGACGAGTTCCGCCGCTCCCCTGGCCACCAGATGGGGGCCGCCGTTCGCGAGGGCGGCCGGGATCCCGGCCCGGCGGCCCACCTCCCGTACGAACATCTCTCCCGCGCCGGCCTCCTCGACTATCCGGCCGCCCAGCAGGACCCGGTCGATATCGAGCAGAGCGACGAGGTTGGCCGCCCCGGCGCCGAGGACGCGGGCCGCCTCCGGCAGATCGCCGCCGGCGACGGCGGCCAGACAGAGCGCCTCGATACAGCCGCGCCGACCGCAGCGGCAGGGCGGCGTGTCGGCGTCGAGCCGGATCACCTGGTGACCGAACTCCCCGGCCCCCGTCCGCCCGCCCCGGTACACGGCCCCGCCCAGGACGAGACCGGCGCCGAGGCCGGTACCCAGATGGAGATAGGCGTACGACTCCCCCGGCGGCGCGCCCGGCACCAGGCCGAGCGCGCCCGCGTTGGTGTCCTTGTCGAGCACGACGGGCATCGCGAGCCGGGCGGCAACGGCGTCCCGGACGGGGAAGCCGTCCCACTCGGGGAAGCCGGTGATCCGGAGCGTGACCCCGGCCGCGTGATCGAGCGGCCCGGGCATCGCGACCCCGGCCCCCAGGACCTGCCCCGGCCCCTCGTCCGCGAGCAGCGACTCCACCTCGGCGGCCGCGGCCTCCACGACCGCCGGGGCGCCGGTGCCGAGATCCAGCGGGGCGGTCCTCGCGGCGACCACGGCCCCGTACAGATCCACCAGGACCGCGGTCACCTCGTCCCGGTCGATCCGGAGGCCGATCGCGTGGCGCGCCCCGGGAACCAGCCGCAGGACGGTCCTGGGCTTCCCCCCGGTGGAGGCGCGCCGCCCGGCCTCGGCGACCAGCCCGTCGGCGCGGAGCCGGGCGATGATCTTGCTGACGGCCTGGGGGGTGAGCCCGGTGCGCCGGGCGAGACCGAGCCGGCTGATCCCGTGGTCGCGCGCGTCGCGGAGGTGGGCGAGGAGCAGGGCCGTGTTGTGTCCGCGCAGGGCGGGGAGGTTGGCGCCGCCGGCGGGTGTGCCGGGGAGGGTGGCCGTACGGGTGGGCTCGGCGCCGGGGGCCGGGGCGAGCCGGGGTCCCGTCCGCCGGAACGGATCGGCGCCCGACTCCGTACCGCCGGAGCTTTCCCCCCCGCCACCGATACCGATACCGCCACCGCCACCGCCACCGACCCCGATACGAGCGCCGTCACCCGGTCCCGGACCTGCGGCGGTCTCGTCGGTGCCGTCGGTGTTGTCGTGTCCCATGTCTCCCACACCCCCATTCTGACGTCCGCTTGCGCTTTGGCAACAGCGTTGCTTAAGTGACGCCATGACTGGTAACGGCACCGATACCCCCCTCGCCGTGGGACTCGTCGGCTATGGAGTCGCGGGTTCGTTCTTCCACGCGCCGCTGATCGCCGCCGCCGACGGACTGGTCCTCGACACGGTCGTCACCTCCGCTCCGGCCCGTCGTGAGCAGGCGCGGGCCGAGTTCCCGGGGGTACGGCTCGCCTCCTCCGCCGACGAGCTGTGGGGCCGCGCGGACGAGCTGGACCTCGTGGTCGTCGCGTCGCCCAACCGGACCCATGTCCCGCTGGCGACGGCGGCGCTGCGGGCCGGGCTCCCGGTCGTCGTCGACAAGCCGCTCGCCGGGACCGCCGCCGAGGCGCGGGATCTGGCGGCGCTCGCGGCGGACCGCGGACTGCTGCTCTCGGTCTTCCAGAACCGCCGCTGGGACAGTGACTTCCTGACCCTCGCCGAAGTGGTGGCCAGGGGTGATCTCGGGGTCGTACAGCGTTTCGAGTCCCGGTTCGAGCGGTGGCGGCCACGGCCGAAGGGCGGCTGGCGGGAGTCCGGTGACCCGCAGGAGATCGGCGGACTGCTGTACGACCTCGGAAGCCATGTGGTCGACCAGGCGCTGACCCTGTTCGGCCCGGCGGTCCGGGTGTACGCGGAGTCCGATGTACGGCGCGGCGGCGCCGAGACCGACGACGACACCTTCATCGCCCTCACCCACGCGAACGGGGTCCGCTCGCATCTGTGGGTCAGCTCGACCGCCGCCCAGCCGGGGCCCCGTTTCCGGGTCCTGGGCTCACGGGCCGGTTTCGTCACCTACGGCCTCGACCCGCAGGAGGCGGAGCTGCGGGCGGGCCGGCGGCCGGGGCGCGGGGAGCCGTGGGGTGTGGAGGACGAATCGCTGTGGGGCCGGATCGGGGCGGGGGACTCGCCGCCGGCCGGCGGGGGCCGTCCGGTGCCGTCCGTACCCGGCGACTATCCCGCCTACTACGACCTGGTGGCCCGCGCGCTGCGGGACGGCACACCGCCGCCGGTCACCGCCGAGCAGGCGGCGGCGACTCTGGCCATCCTGGAAGCGGCCCGTCGTTCCGCCCGAGAGGGCATCACCGTGGAGGTGCCGTCCGTATGACCCCCGCCGCCGCTCCGTCCGGCCAGCCGTCCGCGAACCCTCCCGTACCCGCGGCCGTACCCCCGGCCGGGCCGTCCGACGGGCCGTCCGCCGGGGCGCCGGTCCCCACCGTGACCGAGCTGGCGGCCCAGGAGCGGCGGCTGGTGCTGGACCGTTTCACCCATGCGGACGCGTGGGCGCTGGGCACGCTGCTGATGGAGATGGCCCGGCTGCGGAACGCGCCGGTGGCGATCGACATCCG
Organism: Streptomyces sp. NPDC059248; assembly: GCF_042753905.1. Taxonomy (NCBI): domain Bacteria; kingdom Bacillati; phylum Actinomycetota; class Actinomycetes; order Kitasatosporales; family Streptomycetaceae; genus Streptomyces; species Streptomyces sp. NPDC059248. The sequence goes on from NZ_JBHYZV010000003.1 coordinate 43,604, forward strand.
CCGCGGCGGACAGCAGCTCTTCCACGCCGCCCTGCCCGGGTCGAGCCCGGACAACGACGCGTGGATCGACCGCAAACGGCGGGTGGTGGAGCGGTTCGGCGAGAGCAGTCTGCTGGTGGGCGCCCGCCACCGGGCCCGGGGGGCGGACTTCGGTACGGCGTCCCGGCTCGACCCCGCCGGGTACGCGGCGCACGGCGGCGCGTTCCCGCTGGCGGTGACGGGCGCGGGGGTGATCGGGACGGTCACGGTCTCCGGTCTGCCGCAGACGGAGGACCACGCGCTGGTGGTGGAGGCGCTGGAACGGTTCCAGGCGACGACCAGGACGCCGTCGGGGGTGTGACACGGCGCACACCCCGCGCGTACCCGGCGGCTACAGGGGCTGGGCCAGGGCGCCCGCCGTCGGCATGTCGCGGTAGAGGAGGACGCGTTCGACGAAGCTCCAGGTCGTACTGGTGACGATGTAGAGCGCGGCGGCGAGCGGGACGACGGCCACGGTGATCAGGGTGCCGAAGGAGAGCAGCGGCAGGAACTTCAGCATGGGGGCCATCGCCGCCGCGCCGGGCGTCGAGGGGTCGATCGCGGGGCCGGCCGCCATCTGCCGCTTCGTACGCCGGTAATTGAGCACGGCGACCACGGTGACGAGGGCGAAGAGCGCCAGATAGACGAGGCCCGCGTCGCCGAGTACACCACCGTCGTCGAGGGCGTGGGTCCAGCGGTCGCCGAGGGGCGCGGCGAAGAGGGTGTGGGTGAGCAGGGCGTTGGGCTCGCCGCCGATCGAACCGCTGGAGAACAGGTGGTAGAGGAGGAAGAACGCGGGGATCTGCAACAGGCTCGGCAGACAGCCGGAGAGGGGCGACGCCTTCTCCTTCGCGTACAGCTCCATCAGCGCCTTCTGGAGCCGCTCGGGGTTCTTGCCGTGCTTCTTGCGGAGTTCGGCGACGCGGGGGGCGAGCCGGGCGTTGGCCTTCTGGCCGCGGGCGGCGGCGCGGGACAGGGGGTGGACGGCGAGCCGGACGAGCGCCGTGAACAGGACGATCGCGGCGGCGGTCGCGGAGGTCTGGAAGAGGGGTTCGAGGAAGTCGGCGAGGCGCTCGACAAGCTGGGCGAAGACGGACAAGGGAGCCCTCCGAAGGGTCTCGTACTGCCGGGAATGTCATGACATGCGAGACATGCGGCGGGGTACGGAGAGCCTGCTGGAGTGCTGGATTCCGCCCTACGCTACCGCCGCGGCGAGCGCGCGGCCGGGGGCTCGGGGCCGGGTGCGGCCCCGGGCGTCGGGGTCGCGTTGCGGCAGGAAGGCGGTACGGCGCTCACGGTCGCGGATGGCGGTACGGACCCGGGTACGGGGTACCGGGGGCGCGCAGCGGGCGCTGATCACGGCGCCGACGACCAGGGCGGAGCCCACGGCTCCGGTCGCGGTGGCGGCGAGCGCGAGGGCGGCGACGAAGCCGCCGCCGATGCCGCCGGTGCTGTCGGCGACGAGGATCTCGAAGGCCGTGACGGCGACGACGAGGGCGACGGCGAGCGCACGGACGAGGCGGGCGGTACGGCTGCCGGCGTCGGTGACCGTCATCCCCGCTCCCCCCTCTCGTCAGCTCTCGTCGACGGGTATCGGCTTCAGGGTACCCGGACGGCCGTCACACTATCGGGCCCGGGCGGAGACCAGTTTGCCCCACACGATCAGGCGATGGGTGGAGCTGAACTCGGGGGTGCAGGTGGTGAGGGTGAGATAGCTGCCGGGTTCGCGGTATCCGGCGCCGGGGACCACGAGGGACCGGGGTACGGGCCGGATCACCCCGATGTCGCGGGGCGCGGTCCGCGGCAGCTGCTGGTCGACCTCGTAGACGTAGACGCCGTCCCGGGTCTCGATCCGGATGTCGTCACCGGGCCGGAGCCGGTTGATGTACCGGAAGGGTTCGCCATGGGTGTTGCGGTGCCCGGCGAGGGCGACGTTCCCGGGCCTGCCGGGCCGGGCGGTGCCCGGGTAGTGGCCGATGTACCCCTTGTCGAGGACGTTCCGTTTGCCGACGCCCTCGGCGACGGGGGCGGTGACGCCGAGGCGGGGAATGCGCAGAACGGCGTACGCGCGCCCGGACTCGGGCACGGGCCCGGCCCGCCGCTCCTCGGGAACGGTCACGCCCGGCGGCCCCGCTCCCTCCCCTCCCCTCTCCCCCACTTCCACCTCCACCTCCCCCGCACCCCTTTCCCTCTCCCCCTCCCCTTCCCCTTCCCGCCCCCACTCCCGTTCGAGGGACGTCACCATGCGCTCGGCCCCGGCCCGGGCCTGCCGGTTGGTCCACCACAGCTGGTGTACGACGAGGAGCAGCAGGACGACCCCGCAGGTGACGGCGGCCTCGGCACACCCCCACAGCGCCCGCGCGGCCCGGGCGCGACGACGGGACCGGCGCCCCTGGACGACGACGGGCATCCGGTGGGGCCGCTGCTGCCGTATCCGCACGGGCGCACGATAGGGCCGGCCGCCGGAGGTCACCAGAGCCGTGCGGGCCCGAACCGCCGTGCCGTCCGGTGCGGCCGCGGCAGTACGGTGTCACCCATGCGCCCCGACACGCCTGCCGCACACACCGCCGAAGCCGAGCGTCTGCTGCGTACCGCGTCGCAGTACCCCGAGGACCACGAGCCCCTGCTGCTGCGCGCCGCCGCCCATCTCGAACTGGCCGGCGACCGCGAACGCGCCTCCACCCTCTACGACGGCCTCCTCGCCGCCGACCCCGAGCACCCCCTGGCGATCAAGGCGCTCCAGGCGGCGAACCTCTGGGAGTACGGCCACGAGGCGGAGGCCCGGGCCCTGATCGCGGGCGTCCGCGCCGCGTCCCCCGCCGAACCGGCCCCGTGGGAGACGATCGCCGAGACTTTGGAGTCCCACGACGAGCTGGAGGAGTCGCACGCCTGCTACACGGAGGGCATCGAGCGGCTGCTGCCCCCCGGCGACGACGACGTCCCCTACGGCGTCCAGCCCCTGCTCACCGGCCGCCACCGGGTCCGCCGCCTGCTGGGCCGCCCCCACGACAACTGGGACCGCCTCGCGGACAAGGTCCACACGGCCCGCTCCCCGATCTCCCTCGACGAACTCCACGACCCCAACCGCCTGTGGTCCCTGGGCTCGGACAACCCGGCCGAACTCCGCGCCGAGATCGCCCGCCTCCGCTCCGAACTGGGCTCCTACCGCTCGGCGCTCTCCCGCCCCTTCCCGGTCGCGGTCCTCCACTGGCCTTCGGCGGAGCTCACCGAACTCCTCACCGCGTACCCCGCCCTCACCACCGAGTACCCCTCGCACCCGGCCCACCTGACCTCCATCGAGTCGGCCCTCCGCGAACTGTCGGCCACGGGCACCGAGAACCTGGGCATCGTGACGGCGACGGTCCCCTCGTACGAGGCGTTCGCGGCCTCGGAACAGTCCTCCCCCACCAACCCGGCCCTGCTCCCCCAATACACCACCACCCTCGCCTCCCGCGGCCGCGCCCTCCCCTGGCCCCCGCCGAAAAGCGGCCCGTGCTGGTGCGGCTCGGAAACGGCGTACCGGGACTGTCACGGCGGCCCGGCCGCGGAATGACGAGACCCGCCCCGCTCATGGTCCCGTCGTCGGCGGCCAAGTCGGCCCAGATGAGCCGGCAGAAGTCCGAGGACACCTCCTGCGAGAAGGCCGTACGAAGCCTGCTCCACGCGCAGGGACTCCGCTATCGACTCCACACCGCCGTCCCGGACATGAGACGGCGGAAGATCGACATCACGTTCGGGCAAACCAAGGTGGCCGTCTTCCTCGACGGCTGCTTCTGGCACAGCTGCCCCGTCCACGGAACGCTCCCCAAGTCGAATGCCGCGTGGTGGCGGGAGAAGCTCGACCGGAACACGGAACGGGACCGGGAGACGACGGCACATCTGGAGTCCCGGGGCTGGACGGTGCTGCGTTTCTGGGAGCACGAGGCTCCCGAGGACGTAGCCGGTCGGGTGGCCGAAACCGTACGACGACTGCGTGCGGCCCGGTCCAAGCGCGAGTGATCATGCAAGGCTTGCGGAACGCAGAGGGCGGAGTCGCACGTCGAAGCGGGTAGGGCTCCGTCGGTCGCACCGAACGGAACGTGGGGAGTGCAACGTGGGGAGACTGACGTCGGTCGAGGTGTGCGCCGGAGGCGGAGGTCTGGCACTGGGGCTGGAGCGTGCCGGGTTCGACCCGGTACTGCTGCTGGACGACCGGGACGTCGCCTGCGAGACGCTGAGACTCAACAGGCCTGCCTGGAACGTCCTGGAGATGGACCTGGTGGACTTCGACCCCGTCGACCACCCGATCAGCTACGACGTGGACCTCCTTTCGGCCGGTCTGCCGCGTGTGAAGTCGTCCGCGACGGTCAACCGCGCGGAGACGGGCAAGGAGGCGGACCTCCTGAAGGTCACCATCCAGCTGGCCTCCGCCGTGCAGTCGCGCGCCGTGCTGATCGAGAACGTGCCGGAGCTGGTGGAGAAGCCGCAGTACGCGGAGGTGCGCGAGTACGTCCGTGCGGAGCTGGAGCACCTGGGCTACCGACTCAACTGGTTCGTCCTGGACGCCGCCGACTACGGCGTACCCCAGCGGCGGAAGCAGGGGATCCTGATCGCCTTGAAGAATCCTTACGCCGATGCCTTCGAACCGCCGGTGCCCACCGTCGACGATCACATCACGGTCGGCGAGGCCCTTCGGGAGTCCATGGGGGAACGAGGCTGGACGGGGCTGGAGCAGTGGGTGGCCGGAGCCGTCCATGTCGCCCCTACCCTGGTCGGCGGATCGTACGGCAGGGGCGGCGGCGATCTCGGGCCCCGCGGGTCCAAGCGCGCCTGGGAGCGGATGGGGATCAACGGCGGCGCGCTCGGCGACGAGGTTCCGGGCCCGGACGGGGCACAGGAATCGGATAAGTCGGGCTCACCTCACAAGAAGCTCACCGTGCCACAAGCCGCCCTCCTCCAGGCGTTTCCACCGGAGTGGTCCTTCGCGGGCGGCAAGACGAATCGGTACCGCCAGATCGGACAGGCTTCCCCGCCCCTCGTGGCGGAGGCACTCGGCAGGGCCGTCGCGGCGGCCCTGAAGTCGTGATCCGACGGTCCGGGCGATCGGCCGGAGAGGGCTCCGGCCATCCCGTCCCCGGGATAGACTCGCGTCCCATGACCACCCCCGATACGCAGCAGGTCGACGCTGCGGATTTTCGTATTGTCGATCTCTTCGCGGGACCGGGTGGACTCGACGTCGCCGCAGCTCATCTGGGTCTTCCCGTGGTGGCGGGCATCGAGATCGACAAGGACGCGCGGGCCACCCGCGAGGCGGCGGGGCTGGCGACGCACGACAGGGGTGACGTCCGCGACTCGGGCCCCGACGACTTCCCGGACGCGACCGTACTCACCGGCGGCCCCCCCTGCCAGACGTATACCGTCGCCGGCTCGGGCGCCGGACGACAGGCCCTCGACGCGGTCGTGAGTCTCGCCAAGCGCATGGCCGCCCGCGAGAAGGGCCTGGCCGAGGACTTCGCGAAGTTCGGCGACGAGCGCATCGGCCTGGTACTGGAGCCCCTGCGATGGGCTCTCGCCGCGATCGACGCGGGTCGCCCGTACGAGGCGATCGTTCTGGAGCAGGTGCCCGGCGCCATGCCGGTGTGGACGGTCATGGGGAACGTCCTCAGCAGCGCCGGGTACGACGTCGCTCCGCCCGCCGTGCTGCAGACGGAGGAGTTCGGTGTACCGCAGACACGGCGCCGGGCGATCCTGGTCGCGCGGTGGCAGGGACGGGCCGAGCTGCCCGAACCGACGCACCGCCCGTACCGGAAGGGCGTCGCTCGCACGGAGGGCGACTCGCGGCGCGCGCCCTGGGTGACGATGGGCGATGTGCTCAGGAACCGCCCGGAGTCCTTCTACGTGGTCTCCAACTACGGCACCGGCGGTATCCCCACCAACCGGGGCCGTCGCGACTCCGACATGCCGTCCGCCACCGTCACCGGGAAGATCTCCCGCAATCGGGTGTATCTGCCGGACGGTACCGAACTGCCCCGTTTCACCCACGCGGAGGCGGGCCTGTTGCAGACCTTCCCCGCCGTTCACCGATGGAGCGGCAACGCCGTCGCGCAGCAGATCGGCAACGCCATTCCGCCGCGGCTCGGCGTCCACGTCCTGGCCGCGGCCCTCGGGCTCGGGGACATCGCCCTGAAGGAGGGGCTGGCCGCGGTGGACCGTTCCATGGGCCTGACCTGATCGGCCCCGCCGATCACGCCTCCTCTTCCTCCTCCTTCATCCGCCCTCTGACGGGGGCGGTCTCGAAGTACTCCGCGAACCGTTCGACGAGCAGCTCCACGGAGTCCGAGGGCACGGGGCCGTCGTCCGGGCCGTCGGGCAGCCGTCGGCGGGAGACCGGCGGCGCGGACTCGGCCTCGTCGATCCACTCCGCCAACGCATCGCCGTCGCGTTCGTCGTCCGGCGCGATGACGTCGTAGAGCAGGGTGCTGGCCGCGGTGTTCACGGCGCCGGCGAGGGCATTCACTTCGCGTCCGGTTCTCACGGAACCCCGTTGCATCAGCCGGACGACGGCCTGGACCGTGGGCCGGTGGTCGATCACGTCGAGCCTCAGAACCGTATTGAGAACGTCCTGGTTACCGCACGCGACCGCGACCGGCTCGTAGTCCGCCCCGTCCCGGAACAGCTCGGCGACCCACCACAGTCTGGCGAACGCCTGGGTGTAGTGGGCACCACTGAAGCGGGCGGGCGCCACCCGCGGCAGCTCTGCCGCGACCGGCAGATGTCTCCACAGGACGTAGTCGGGAGCGACGCAGAGGGCGAGGTGATTCCACAGACGCCGGTCGGCGGCCTCTCGGCGGGTGAGCCGCATGGTCGCGTGGAGACGGGGAGCCAACCACGCGTCGGCGTCGGTCCTTTTGTCGCCGGCGTACGTCATGGCGTCCTCCACCAGAGCTCGGATCGGCTCGACCGCGAAGCGGGCGCCGGTGCTCTCCAGAGGTATCGCGTCCTTGCCGAGCGCGATGAAGGGGGGGTTCTCCCGGCCGGACAACACCTCGGTGGTCAGATTCGTCGCGGCGTTGATATCGGCGAGCAGCGCCAGCCGAGGGGGCAATGGATCGGGCTGCCGGGTCAACGACTGTTCTCCCTCTGGGACGCTTCGAGAACGCGAACGGTGCGGCCGAGGCTCTTCGCCACCTTCGCCTTCCGCAGGGCGGCATAGTTGATCTGTGTCTGGAGCCGGCTCCACGCCGCCGGCTCGTTCCGGCGGGCGTGGACCTCGCGCAGGGCGTCGTCCTCGGACCTGTCGGGCATGACGTCGGCGAGCATCCCTCTCAGGACGTCCTCGCGCCAGTCGCCCGGCCAGGTCGGGTTTCCTTCCGGGTCCACCTCCGTGGCACCGACCGCGGCGTGGAACGCGGCCGTCCAGACATCCGTGGCGATCCGTGCGGAGAGCAGATCCCCCACCGCCCTCTCCATACCGTCGCCACCGGGTCGCAGAAGCTCCGCTATGCCGTCGAAGCCCGTGTTCACATGGACGACGGGCAGCTCGCCGGACGTGTCGACCACCCAGGGCGAGTCCTTGAGGGAGCGCAGCCATTCGTACGGACCGTCGCGGAAGTCCACTTCGTTGACTTCGAGGCCCCGCCGCCGTACCGGGCTCGGGGCGGTGAAGTCCACGATCCAGTCCTCGTCCGAACGGGCGACGACGCGGCCGGGTACGCCGCCCACGGTAGCGACGACCATCACGGAGAGTTCCGCCCGACCGCGGTGGTCGGACCGCCACAGACGTAGTTGGCCTGTCCGGTCGCCGCCGGCTCCCGGCGCGAGACGCACGCTGGTACGGGAGTTGGTGGCGGCCTCCGTCAGTACGGCGACGACCACGACGTCCGTCCAGGGCCCCTCTGCCAGCTCCTCCTCGGGCAGGGTCGCGGCGACGGTCAGCCTGGCACTCCGCCACGCACCGCGTTCGGCATGGTCCAAGGCCACCACGCGCTCGCCCTGCGAGAACGCCGACGTCTCCAGGTCGGTCCCGTCCTGCCGCACGGCGGTCACCCGGAACGTGACCCTTCCCGCGGGAGTCCGATACGGAAGGACTCTCATTCGGCGGCCCCCTTCCCCTTCTGCAGTTCGACGATCAATCCGGCGAGGTCGGCGCGGACGGGGTGGGTGGACACGTCCGTGGTCCCGGTGAACACGGCGGTCGTGGCTCCCGCGTCGAAATGCAGGGCGCCGTCCACGAAGCGGCAGTTCTCCACCGCGACGATCTCGGACCAGCCGACCGTGGGGCGCGGCCCGGAACGGACGTCGAACTTCGCCACGAGCCCCATGACCCAGGGGTCCTTGCGCCGGGGCAGTCTGACGTCCGCCCTGATCCGCCACGCCCCGGAGGCGTCGATCTCGGCGTCGAGGTCCCGGATGGCGGGGAAGCCGCCGCTTCGACCGGACCGGGGTTTGCGGTCGTCCAGAATCAGCAGGTCGCGCAGGACCGCGGGGCCGGCGGTCGGCCGGTCCGGACGCCTGCCCGTCAGGTCCCGCACCGTGGCGTAAGCGGCCGTGGTGAAGGTGGAGATCCTGCGGTGCGCGGTACGGGAGTAGACGGACAACAGCTCTTCCGTACGCCCCCACTTGTTGTGCTCGGGAGGTTCGGACGCGCGGAGGAATGCCTCGGCCTCCGCCGCCCCGGCGTCCGGCCCGGCCGCGTGACCGGCCAGGAGGACGGCCTGAAAAGCGTCGGCGCCGAGGCCGAGATCCGGTACGCGGGCCGCGCGCACGACCATGAGACCGCCCCTCATGGTGACGAGGTGGTTGGACGGACCGTCTTTGTCCTCGGCGGCGGTCACGAGCAGGGCGGCTCGGTGTTCGACGGTCTCGCGCCCGCCCCCGGGCACGGGAACCTTCAACGGGACACGGGCCAGGGCTACCTGCCCGACCTCGGTGATGCGTTCGACCGTCTCGCCGTCGAAAAAGGCCTTCAGGGCCCGGGTCCTGGAAGGCTGCCTCTTCTCGGGATCGACCCGCTCCTCCTCGACGACCACTTGTCCGTTGCGCAGCGTGCGTACCGACGCCTCCAGCAGGGGCGCGCGATCCCGCCCGGCGGTCATCGCCGCCCAGAAGTTCTCGGCGAGCCCGTCGACCAGCCGGCGATGGATCGCCTTGACGGGCTGCTCGTCCCCGTCGTCCCTCCCGTCGTCCTGCGCGGTGTCGACCGAGCCCGCCACGTCGTGGGCACCGACCACGAGAAAGGACGTGCCGGGTTCTGAGTTCTCCCGGGTCAGATGCAGCCGGGCGACCGTCTCGTCGTCGGCCCACCACGAGCGGGCGACCCCCTCGTTCCCGGGTGAGGTGTCGACCTGCCCGAACCAGGCGGGGCCGGCCCACGCACCCCCCTCGGCCCGCCGCCAGGGCAGGTCCAACCTGCCGACGACCCGCTGCCGGTAACGTCCTTCGTGGGACTCGGAAAGGGTGGAGTTGACGAGGACCATGCCGAGTCGACTGGTCGCCCACAGAGTCGCCTTGCCCAGGCCGTACGAGCCGCCCGCGGCCCGTCCGGGCGCTTCCGACTTCCGGCTCTCGAGTTGCCGTCGCACCACCGCGGCGAAGCGGCCGTCCTCGTAGTCGTCGCCCGTGAGCCCCGTGGTGTTGTAGTCGTCGACCCGCAGCAGGAGCAGTCGATCGCCCCGGGTCAGGTCCTTCAACCCCTCGGCGACCACCCGTCCGACCTTCTGGTCCTGGGCCGCCGCCGCCTCGTAATGAGGCTGCAGCTCCGCCCAACGGACCGCGGTCAGGAACTCGGCGAGCATCTCGCCGGTCAGTTCGTGGAGCGTGTAGCGGACCCGGACCGGTCGGGTCCGGACGAGCTGCTCGTCGAGGCTGTTCTGGGTCGCCTCCCGGGCCAGGACCTTGACGTCGGCCTCGAAGGCGAAGGCCGCGGCATTGCCGAAGTCCCGTCCACCGTCCTGGTGCGCGGGACGGTGGTACCAGGCGACCGGTCCGCCGCTGACGGCATCGGTGGTGCGGGAGTGCATCACCGCTATGTCGGCCCCTATGGCCGCCGCGATGGCCCGCATGGTCTCCTCACGGGGCGTGGCACGCCCCGTGATCCAGGCGGAGACGGCCGCCCGAGTCACCCCGATCCGTTGGGCGAGGTCCGCCTGCTTCAAATCGAGCATGCGCAGCTGCCGGGCGAGCCACGGACCGAAGTCCTCCGTGCCGTCCACGTTCCGCACTCCCCCTGATCGATCCCACGTCCGTCACAGGACACCAACCCTAGCAGTCGTTTGACAAACGAGCGTCTGTCTAACGACAGTTGACACCCTCCGGGCGCCCACTGGCGGAGCAGAGGGCGATTCAATCACCCACCTATGTCCCGAATTGCCTGACCGTGACGCCTCGTGGCGAGGAGCCGGGCGCGACGTGCCGAAATTTTCCGACGCAAAACCCTTGCAGCACCGAGAGTTGCCCCCCTAAGGTTTTTCGCAGCTCTATCCGACGACCCGATAAAGGGCGCCACGAGGGCATGTTCGGCATGCCCTTATTCGATTCCGGGCCATCTCCACCCGCTCAATCCTTTGCATGTAAAAGCCATCTTCCCGCCGAGGGGGATCTGCGAGCAGAACGGCTTGCGACCATCATCCGAATGTCGCTACGGTCGAAAAGGCGTCCCCCACCGTCCCGGCCCGACTCTCCGCACAGACGAGCCGTCCGTTCCCATGCCCCTCCGAGGAAAAGCGCAACCACGTGTTATTCAAGGAACCACCCCGACCAAAAGGAAGTCCTGCCATGGGAGACGACGAGCTTGCGCGAATGCGTCGCATCGTCGCCGAGTACGACTCGGTCGAGGACGCCGAACTCCGTTCGGAACTTCTCGATATGTACGGCATCACGCGCGACACCGTCATCAGGGGCCGTCGTCTGATCGCCGCGACCGAGCGCCCCGCACCGGGCGCCGATGCCCGCACGCCCCGACGCGGTGGGCGCGGCAGGCGTCGGCACGGGGGGCGGCGCCCGGCGCCGGTGGGTCCGCCGGGCCGTCCGACGCTGCGCCGTCGCCGCACGGCACCGCGGAAGGTCGTGATCACCCTACGGATCGTGGTCGAGTTCCTGTAAACCGACACGATGTCGGACGTTTTGGCTATCGTCATACGTGAGTTACGGCCGCGCCCGGGGGCGCGGCCGGCGCTCCGGTTTCCCATGTGTCGTCGACGGTCACAGAAACGGAATTCCTCGTGAGTCACACAGTTCCGACGCAGGTCGGAGCGATGTCCGAAGTCATCAAGAAAGTCGTCGACCAGTCCGAGCGTGTTCTGGAGACCTATCGAGTCGATCCCGGACTCGTCCAGGAGCACGCCAACGGCGAACGCCGGATCACTCAGGGCGGATACGGCGACCGACAGCTCTTCGAGCTGGTTCAGAACGCCGCGGACGAAATCGCGAACGACCCGAACGCGAACAAGCTGCACGCCGTCCTCACCGAAACCCATCTGTACTGTGCCAACGAGGGAACGGCCGTCACCTCGGAGGGCGCCGAGACCATTCTTCGGATGAGCGTCTCCAGAAAACGAGGCGGCCAGATCGGCCGATTCGGCGTCGGCGTCAAGTCCGTTCTCAGCATCACGGACACCCCACAGTTCTTCAGCCGATCGGGAAGCTTCGGTTTCGATCGCGAATGGTCGCGTGCACGGATCCTCGAAGCCCTGGGGGCGCCCCCCGACGCCGACCTGGAGACCCCCGTGCTCCGGATGGCACGCCCCCTGGACGCCCGACGGGAGCGGGGCGTCGACCCCGTGCTCGACGAACTGATGCAGTGGGCGAGCACCGTGGTACGTCTGCCCCTGCTGGAGGGTGCCGCGGAGGAGATGGGCCGGGACATGTTCCAGGCCAAGGACGACGAACGCCGAGAATTTCCGGCCCACTTCCAACTCTTCTCCCACCATGTCGGCACGGTGGTCCTCGAGGACCGTCGCACCATGCCGGTCAGGAGCCGCACGATCACGGTGCGGCACGAGGGGCATACCCATGTCATCCGGGAGAAGCGGACGCAGCGGGCCGAGGCCGGAAGCGAGTGGCTCGTCTTCGGTACGACGCACGAGCCGTCGCCGGCGGCCCGCGCCGGCGCGGGTGAGATGCACGACCGCGGTGTCGTCGACATCGCCTGGGCGGTTCCTGCCTACACCGAGTCCGAAGGATTGCTCGGCACCACGAAGGGGCGCGGCGAGTTCTGGTCGTTCTTCCCCACGAAATACCCGATGACACTCACGGGCGCCCTCAACGGCGCCTGGAAGACGAACGAGGACCGGCAGAACCTCCTGGACGGCAGTCCGTTCAACCAGGAACTCCTTCGAATCGCCGCTCGTCTTGTCGTCGAATCCCTCCCGGAGCTGGCCCCGCCGGAGGACCCCGGCGCATATCTGGCCCTCCTGCCGGGTCGGTGGCGCGAGTCGGAGACCCTGAACTGGGCCGACCGCGCCCTGACCACCCAGATCTGGAATCTGACGGCCCTGTTCCCGTCCCTTCCGGACCAGGACGGCACACTGAGGGTGCCGCGCGAGCTGAAGCTCCACCCCGATCAGGGCAACCGGGGCAAGCTGGCCCCGGAGTGGTTGCGGATGTGGCACACGTATCCGGGACGCCCCCGCGGCTGGGTCCATCCGTCCGTCGAGGCGAAGGAGCTCCGGTCGGGCAAGGTCGAGCACATCCTCAAGGCCGCCGACCACGGCCGGGAGTCCGTCCGTGACTGGCTGGAGGCCCTCGTCTCCGACGGTCGCCCCGAGGGTTCGGCCGTCGCCGTCCGCATTCTCGCCGACATGGTGGAGAAGGATTCCCCCTTCGCCGCGGAGGCGCGTACCGCCCGTATCGTCCTCACCGAGGCCCACGGGATGGTCGCGCCCGTGACGGGAAAGGTCTACCGCCGGTCCGTTCAGGACGGGCTCAAGGACGACCTCGTCTACGTCGACGCCCGGCTCTCCGACGACCCGTCCCTCGACGGTCCCCTCGAAAAGATCGGCATCCGGACGGCCGACGCCCGGGGCCGCTTCGCCGGCGTACTCGACCAGGGGTTCGACCACTACACGCCCCGCGACTGGACCCGCTTCTGGGAACTCTTCCGCGGCGCCGGGGGCAGCGGTGTCACAGGTGAGGTCGGGGCCAAGGTCACCGACCCCCGGGACACCCTCCACGTCCGCACCCTCGACGGCCGTTTCCACCCCATGAAGGACTGCCTCCTCCCCGGCACGGTGGTGCCGGCCGACGGCTCGCGCGACACCTCGATCGCGGTGGACCTCGGCTTCCACTCCGACGACCTGGCCGTGCTGCGCGTGTTCGGGATGACGGACCGGCCGACGGCCGGGCACCGCCCCGACGACGAGCCGTGGTTCGCGGAGTACCGGAGCGCCGTCTACGAGCAGTACTGCGCCGGGCTGCCGAGCAACGCCTCTCGGCCCCAGCAGTACCGGCTCCAACTGGAAGGCTCGCCGTTCGGCGGTCCGCTCCACCTCCTGCCGCGGCTCTCCGACGAAGGCCGGGCGGCCTTCGTCCGGGCCCTGCCCGACGAAAGCGTGGTCGAGCACTGGAGTCGGCAGTTCGGGGTCCAGGCGAACACCCGCGGCACCGTCGTCTCCCCTCTCCACTGGATGCTGCGACGACACGGCCGAGTGCCCACCTCCAAAGGCCCGCTCCCGCCGGCCGAGGCCGTCGGTCCCCAGCTGCACGCCTACGCCGATGTTCTGCCGGTCGCCGACATCAGTGTCGAGAAGGCGCGCAAGCTGCGCCTGCCGGCGACCGTCGAGGGCGTCCCGCAGGACCGGTGGGCGGACCTGTTGGAGCAGCTCCGGCGGAGCGAGGACGACTCCTTCGTCGGCCGGACGTACGTCATGCTCACCCGCCTCGGGGTGCCCTTCCCGGAGGGCGTGCCGACCCGGTGCCGTATCGGAACCGAATGGGGTGCGCGGGAGGACGGCGACATCGCGGTCGCGGCCTCGGAGGACGAGTACCGGGCGCTGCGCGCCGAACAGCTCCCCGCCCTGTGGGCGAGCGGCCCCGAGGACGTTGAGCTGATGGTCGACACCTGGGGCATGCTCCGGGTCTCCGACGTCATCAGCAAGGAGATCCGGTTCGTACAGGTCGGGGAACCGACACCGCTCAGGGACGAGTTCCCCACCCTGCGGCAACGACTGGGCGCGTCCGTCAACAACTACTCCGTGCTCCGCTGCTCCGAGGTGGAAGAGGTGGTCCGCACACCTCGTGGGGCGACCGCCACCCCCTTGGACAGCGCCGTGCAGGGGACGACCGTCCTGGTGCTCGCGTCGCTCGCTCGCCACGATGTGTTGACGGCCGCCGACCGAGGGCTCCGGTGGGGGCTCGGCGCCGCCGGCTGTCGGGCCGTTCTGGAGGCGCAGCAGCGTCAGGAGCAGGACCGCAGGGTTCAGGAGACCCTCCGTCGTGTGCGTGAGGCGGAGTCCGTCGTCGAGAAGTTGGAACACCTCCTCGGCTCGGACGCCCTTCGGGCCGGACTCCCCGTGGGTCTGCTGGACGGCGAGCTGGTCCGCTCGGGCGGTGTCGTCCCCTCGCCGCGTCGCTCGGCGCAACTCGCCCACAACGCACACGGGGACGGTGTCCTCCAGGTCCATGTACGGGATCTGACCGCCGCCTATCCCAGTCATGCGCCGTCGTCGTTCACGGGAGGCTCCACCGCCGTCCGATTCGTCGCGGATCTCGGCTTCCCCGACGCCTTCGCCGGCTCCCGGGTACCGGCGCCACCGCCGCGGATCGACGTCCGGGGACCGACGGCGTTCCCCCGGCTGCACGACTACCAGGAGCGGCTCGCCGCGAACGTCTTCGCCATGCTGGATCGGCTGACTCCCCAGCGCGGCATGCTCTCGTTGCCCACCGGGGCGGGCAAGACGCGTGTCGCCGCCGAGGCCGTCATCCGTTGGATCAAGCAGAACGAGACGCTCCCCGGCCCCGTCCTGTGGATCGCCCAGACCGAGGAGCTGTGCGAGCAGGCCGTCCAGAGTTGGAAGTTCGTCTGGGAGAAGGTGGGTGCCGAACAGCCGCTGGCGGTGAATCGTCTCTGGTCGACCAATGTGGCGGGGCCGGTGCGGGACCGACCCCATCTCGTCGTCGCGACGGACGCGAAGCTGCGGAACTGTCTGGCGACCGAGGAGTACGCCTGGCTTCGGCGGGCGGCGCTCGTCGTCGTGGACGAGGCCCATACGGCCATCGCGCCCCAGTACACCGCGATTCTCGGGGAGCTGGGCCTCACACACGCGCAAACGGACCGCCATCTGCTGGGTCTTACCGCCACCCCCTTCCGCAATACGGATGTCGAGGAGACCCGTCGACTGGTCCGACGCTTCGGCGGGCGCCGGCTGGACGACGGCGTCTTCGCCTCCGGCGACCCCTACGCGGAACTCCAGGAACTGGGCATGCTCGCCCGCGTCGAGCACAAGGTCCTCACCGGAGGGACCATCGAGCTGACGACCGACGAGAAGCAGCACGCCGAACAGCTCAGCGTGCTGTCCAAGGCGGCCGAGCAGCGGCTCGCCCAGGACCACGACCGCAACAACCGCATCGTCGAGGAGATCACGGGGATGCCGGACGACTGGCCCGTGCTGGTCTTCGCCACCTCGGTGGGGCATGCCAAGTTGCTGGCGGCGAGGCTCAACGACGTGTCGGTCAGGGCCGAGGCCGTCGACGCCACGACGTCGCCCAACGACCGTCGCAGTCGTATCGACGCCTTCCGTCGCGGACGCGTCCGGGTCCTCACCAACTACGGTGTGCTCAGCCAGGGTTTCGACGCGCCCGCCACGCGCGCCGTCGTGGTCGCCAGGCCCACGTACAGCCCGAACGTCTACCAACAGATGATCGGCCGCGGTCTGCGGGGACCGCGCAACGGCGGCAAGGACACCTGTCTGATCCTCAACGTACGCGACAACATCACGAACTACGGCAAGGAGCTGGCCTTCACCCGCTTCGAGCACCTGTGGAGCAATCGGTGAACCGTGCCTACGACGACAACCCGTCCCTCACCCCGGAACAGCGGCGGGTGGTGGAGCAGCCGTGGAACGCCCGGGTCCTGGTGACGGCGGGTGCCGGCGCCGGGAAGACGCACACGCTCGTACGCCGACTCGAAGCCCTGATGAGCGACGGCGAGGACGCGCTCGAGGCTCGTGAGATCCTCGTGCTCACTTTCTCCCGGGCGGCGGTCCGCGAGCTGCGGCGACGGATCGCGGATCACGCCGAAAGGGCCCGCCGGGTG
This sequence comes from Streptomyces sp. NPDC059248, assembly GCF_042753905.1. NCBI lineage: Bacteria > Bacillati > Actinomycetota > Actinomycetes > Kitasatosporales > Streptomycetaceae > Streptomyces > Streptomyces sp. NPDC059248. The sequence continues at coordinate 59,850 of NZ_JBHYZV010000003.1, forward strand.
AGGGTCCGGACCTTCGACTCGTGGGCCTACGGTCTGTTGACGAGCAGCGGTGACGACGGCGACCGAGGTGGTCAGTCCTACGACGAACGCGTTCGTCGGGCCACCGAGGCGGTCGAATCCGGCGCCGTCGACGAGAGCGAGGCCGGCCCGCCCGCGCACGTCGTGATCGACGAGGTCCAGGATCTGGTCGGGGTGCGCAGGGAAATGGTGGAGACCCTGCTGGACCGGTTCCAGGACGTCTGCGGATTCACCGTGGTGGGCGACGCCGCCCAGGCCGTGTACGGCTTCCAGGTGTCGGATCCCGACGCGCGCGCGGCGGAGACCAACTACTTCTTCGACTGGCTCCGTGCCTCGTACGGCGAAGACCTCGTGGAGCTGCACCTGCCGACGAACTTCAGGGCCGTCACCGAGGAGGCGGGTATCGCGCTCCCCCTGGGCCGGGCACTGGGGCGACTGCCGTCGGACACGGTGGGCGGCGCGCGGGAGGGCGAGTCGCTCCATCGCGAGCTGCGCGCCCGGCTGTTGACCTGTCCGGGCTTCGGGGACCTCGACGACCCCTTCACCCTCGACTCGCTCCGGGCCTATCCCGGTACCTGCGCCGTGCTGTGCCGGGACAATCGGGAGGCGCTGTCGCTCTCCCAGAGCCTGTTCGAGAAGAGGGTGCCGCATCGTCTCCAGCGGTCGGCCCGGGACCGCCCGGTGCCCCCGTGGGTCGCGGTACTGCTGGGTCGGTGCGGCTCGGGGAGTCTCGGCGAGACCGCGTTCCGTGATCTCGCGGCCGGGATCGGCGCACCGGCGGAACGCGACCTGGAACGGATCTGGCAATCGCTACGGGGGGTCGCCCGGGGGCAGCGGGGCGTCGTCGACCTCGGAGCGCTCCGACGCGCGATCGCCGAGGGGCGCTTTCCCGACGACGTGATCGTCGACGACGCGGAACCCCTGGTGGTGTCGACGATCCATCGCGCGAAGGGGCTGGAGTTCGACCGGGTGATCGTCGTCGAACCGGCGTCGATCCCGGAACTCCGGGGCCGGCACACGCACCTGGACCCGGCGGCCGAGGCACGCGCCCTGTACGTCGCCATGACGCGCCCCCGGGAGGATCTGTTCCGGATCCCCGCCCCGACGACGGTCCACCTCCGGCGCGACAAGTCGGTGGACCGTTGGTACGTGGGCGGGTGGCGTCCACGTCAACGCTTCGGTATCGAGGCGACGGGACGCGACGTGTCCCGGGAGCATCCACCGGGCACCGAGGGCTTCGAGGCCGATCCCGTGGCCGTCCAGGAGTACCTCGCGTCCTCCGTTCGCCCCGGTGACGGAGTGACGCTCCGTCTCCAGCACCGACTGCCGTCGGCCGCGGACCAGAGCCCTCCGTACACCGTCCTTCACGGCGACACCCCGGTGGGCGTCGTGTCGGAGGAGTTCCGGCGTGCCCTCCACTCGTCCCTCCGGGGCGGAGCGGGTCGGGAGATCACCTGGCCCGAGCAGATCGACGGCTTCAGGGTCGATACCACGGAGACCGTCGCGGGCAGTACGGCCTCCGCGGACCGTGCGGGGCTGGGACGGCACGGGATCTGGCTCGTACCCCGAATGTCCGGTATCGGCAGTTACGCATGGCAGGGGAAGTCCGAGGAGATGCAGGCTTCATGACACACGAGGTCGGCCGTCACGCCGAGCACTACGCCCTCCGGGAGGAGATCGTCACCGGGCTGCGTCGAGGGCTGCTGGGTCCGGGAGCCGAGGAAGAGACCCTGGAACACGACCCCCCGATCACGACCTATCCGATCGGGGTGCTCTTCCCCGGGACGGCGGAGGAATCGGCACGTCGGGAGTCCCTCGCCGAGTACGCCGTACACGACGGACCGGACACGGTACCCGTCACCCGTTTCCGCGACTCCGAAGACGCGTCGTCCGACCCCGGTGTATCACTCGCCAACGACCGCCGCCCCTCGGCCATGGGACTGACCTTCGCCGTGGATCCGGATGTTTCGAGGACGGTCGTCGTGACCACCGAGGCGGCCGTGTACGAACCCCGGGACGCGGAGGGCCGGCCGGTGGCACACCGGCGGGCCGAGGCGCGCAGCACCGACGAACAGGTCGAACGTTGGAGCAGACGCGCCCTGCGGCTGCCGACGGTGACCGTCGACGTGACGGTGCCCGGGATGCGAGCGGCGGAAGAACTGGCCGACGGTGCGGAACTGCGGATCCTGGTCCGGCGGCGGAGCGACACGAGCGGCACGGTCACCGTGACCGTCACCCTGGTCAACAGTCGCACCGTCGGCGAGCGCGAGCTGCGGGACGCCTTCTGCCTCTACCAACCACGGCTGCTCGTACACGCCCCCGACGACGCGGCGGCCTTCGTCGAACGCTCCGGACCCCCCGGGGCGCTCGGGGACGAGGAAGAGGCGATGGCGCGGCTGCTCCACCGCCACGCGCCCGCCTTCGCGACCGGACACGGCTGCGCGGCGGACTGGGACTGGACACCGCCCCGGATCGGCGAGACCGATCGCGGCAGGGCGGCTGTTCGAGAGGTGCGGACGGAGTTCGTACCCGGCTACGAAGTGCTGCTGACGGATTCCAACCCGGAGATCGACGACCGCGCCCTCACCATGCACGGGCTGGCCACACGGCCGCCGTCGGAGGTGCTCGCGGCACTGGAGGAGTTGGCCGACGGGTACGCGGAATGGATCGCCCGCAGGGCCGAGGAGGCGGCCGGCTTCGCGGGCACCGAGTTCGAGGACACGGCCCGCAAGCAGGTCCACCTGTGCCGTAAGGCCCTCGACCGCGTTCGGGGCGGGATTCGTGTCCTGCGCGAGGACCCCGCGGCCATGGAAGCGTTCCGGCTGGCGAACGAGGCGATGGCGCACCAGCGGGCACGCAGCATGTGGACCCGGTCGGAGCGGCGTGAGCCGCTGGACACGACCGCGGGCCGGTGGCGTCCCTTCCAGATCGCCTTCGTCCTGCTCTGCCTCGAGGGTGTCGTGGACCCCGAACACGAGGACCGGGGCGTGGCGGACCTGCTGTGGTTCCCCACGGGAGGCGGCAAGACGGAGGCGTACCTCGGGTTGATCGCCTTCACCACGTTCCTCCGCCGGCTCCGCCTCGGTGACCGGGGCGCCGGCGTCACCGTACTCATGCGGTACACCCTGCGCCTGCTCACGCTCCAGCAGTTCGAGCGGGCGACGATCCTGATCTGTGCCATGGAACTGATGCGCCGGGCGCAACGTGGGCGGCTCGGCGACGAGCCGATCTCCATCGGTATGTGGGTGGGTCGATCGGCGACCCCGAACACCCTCGCGGCGGCGGACCGGAGCCTCGCCGAGCTGCGCCGGGAGCGGTCGCTCCAGGAGAACAACCCGGTGCAGCTGCACGCCTGTCCCTGGTGCGGCACCCGGCTCGACGCGCACCAGTACGAGGTGGACGAGGCCGCGGTACGGATGCACGTCCGCTGCCCGGACGACGAGTGCGCGTTCCGTGAGGGCCTGCCGGTCCACCTGGTCGACGAGTCCGTCTACGACGCCCGGCCGACGCTGGTCATCGCCACGGTCGACAAGTTCGCCGCGATGCCCTGGCGCGAACGCACCGCGGCCCTCTTCAATCGGGACCGCGACGACGGCACGCCCCCTCCGGAACTGATCGTCCAGGACGAGCTCCATCTCATCTCCGGTCCCCTCGGGACGCTCACCGGCCTGTACGAGACGGCGGTCGACGTCCTCGCCGAACGACCCAAGGTGATCGCGTCCACCGCCACCATCCGTCGGGCTTCGGAGCAGGGCACCGCCCTCTTCGCCCGCTCCGTCGCCCAGTTCCCGCCCGCCGGCCTCGACTCCCGGGACTCGTGGTTCGCGGTGGAGTCCCCGCCCGGTACCAAGGCCACCCGACGGTACGTGGGGCTGCTCACGCCGAGCACCAGCCAGGCGACCCTGCTGGTCCGCACCTATGCCGATCTGCTGCACCACGCCTCGCGGACCGGCGCCCCGGACGAGGTGCGCGACGCCTACTGGACCCTCGTCGGATACTTCAACAGCCTGCGCCTCCTCTCGGCCGCCGAGCTCCAGGTGCACGACGACGTCGTGGCACATCTGGAGTATCTGGCGGAGCGGGACGGAGCGCCGAAGCGGGAGATCCGGGAGCAGACCGAGCTGACGAGCCGGGCCGACGCCGGCGACGTACCCGGTCGACTCGCCCAGGTCTCCCGGGGGCTGCCCCACCCGGAGACGGTGGACGTCCTGCTCGCCACGAACATGATCTCCGTGGGGGTCGACGTGGATCGGCTCGGACTCATGGCCGTCATGGGACAGCCCCAGACCACCGCCGAGTACATCCAGGCCACCAGTCGCGTCGGTCGGAGCCGGCCGGGGCTCGTCGTCGTCATGCTGAACTCCGCCCGCTCCCGGGACCGGTCGCACTACGAGAACTTCGTCCACTTCCACTCCGCCCTCTATCGCGAGGTGGAGGCGACCAGTGTGACCCCCTTCTCCGCGCGCTCTCGCGACCGGGGTCTGCACGCCGTGGTGGTGGCGCTGGCCCGGATTCTGATCCCCGAGGCCCGCCCCAACGACGGCGCCGGGCGGATCGACCGGTTCCGTGAGGAACTCGACTCCGTGATCCGCCCCCTGCTCCTCGACCGTGTCTCCCGGGTCGACAAGGACGAGTACGACGCCACGGCCGCGGCCTTCGACGACTTCGTCGACGACTGGGAGCGGTTGGCCGAGAGCAACGGGGGCCTGGTCTACGAGCCCCCGCGCGGCCGAAGGACACCGTCCCTCCTCGGCTCCTACGACGAACCCGACGGCAAGACGTGGCCGACGCTGTGGAGTCTTCGCGACGTCGACGCCCAGTCCGCCCTCTTCGTGGAGGCAACCCGATGACACCTCCCCCTCCCCGTCGTCGCCGCGGCGGTCCGCCCGAGCGCTCGTTCCCGCGCCGGGGCGCGGTGCGCCGTTCACAGATGATCACCACCTACGGGGTGGGGTCCCTGGTGGCCGTGGACAACGAGTCGTTCGTCGTCGCCGGGCTCGACTCGTGGAACGTCGACGGGGCGATCGTCATCGACGAGGTCCGTCTCGCCCGGGCTCTGGGCGTGTATTCGTTCCGGCTCCCGCCCGCGTCGGACGAGACCAGCAGGGACGGCGTACGGGTCCGCCGGTTCCCCCTGTGGCACTCCTGCCAGAGCTGCGAGTCGCTGGGGCACGTACGCTCCTTCAACTCCACGCCGGGCCGCAACGAGTGCGGAGAGTGTCGTGAGGACCTGGTTCCGTCCCGTTTCGTCACGGCCTGCTCCCGGGGCCATCTCGACGACTTCCCGTACTGGAAGTGGGCCCACCGAGGAAATCGCAGGGAGGGCGAGTCGGGCCTGTGCGGGGGTGAGATGAGGCTCCGTACGACCGGACGGACGGCGTCCCTGCGCTCAATTCTCGTCTCGTGCACCTGCGGCATCCCCGAGGTCTCCCTGGAAGGCGCCTTCCGACGCAGGGCGCTGACCGAACTCGGGGTGCGCTGCGAGGGGCGGCGCCCCTGGTTGAAGGGGGCGTCCCCCGAGGAGTGCCCGGAGGTACCGCGCACCCTCCAACGCGGCTCGTCGCTCGTGTGGCAGCCCGTTCTCCGCTCCGCCCTGTCGATCCCGCCGTACAGCAACAAGACCGTGGGACGCCTCTGCGAAGACGACTGGCCCCAGTTGCGACAACTTCGTACCCGTGCCGAGTTCGAGATCTACGCGAGAGCCGTCGGCGCACGCGGCAAGGGGCCGGTCTCCGTCGACACCCTGATGGCCCTGGCAGCGGCGGAGTCCGCCGAGGGGACCGGTGGAACGGAGGAGCGGACGAAGCGCCCGGAGAGCCCGGGAGTCCTTCTCCGTCGACAGGAGTACGAGCGGCTCGTCGCGGGCCATCCCGAGAGCGAGGCGGACCACGGCGAAGAGTTCGTCTGCGAGCCGCCGACCTCCGAGGCGTCCGCGTTGCGACCGTTCGGGGTGATCGATCCCATGCTGGTCAAACGGCTCCGGGAGGTCCGCGTCCTCAAGGCGTTCTCGCGGGTGGAGGACATCGAGACCAACGTCGACGTACACGAGGCCGCCCTGTCCCTGACACCCGTGAACTGGCTGCCCGCGATGGAGGTTCTCGGCGAGGGCGTCTTTCTCCGACTGGACCGGAGGCGGCTCGACGAGTGGGCCCGCGGCCCGGCGGTCGCCTCGCGGGTCGAACGCATCCGGAGCAACCACGTCCGCCGGATGCGCGAGTTCGCCCGCGACGACACCCTCGTCCCCGACTCCCCGGCCGATCCGGGCATGGTCCTGTTGCACACCCTGGCCCATGTCCTGATCAACGAGTGGAGCCTGGACGGGGGCTATCCCGCCGCGGCGCTGCGGGAGCGGTTGTACGCGGACGAGACCATGGCCGGTCTCCTGATCCACACGTCGACCAACGACTCCGCGGGGAGTCTGGGGGGGCTGGTGGCCCAAGGGGAGCCGGAGCGTCTGGTCCGCAGTCTGCGTTCGGCCCTCGGGCGGGCCGAGTGGTGTTCCGCCGATCCGCTGTGCATCGAGTCCGAGGCGGCCGGCGCGGGAAGCGTCAACCTCGCGGCCTGCCATGCCTGTGTCCTGTTGCCGGAAACGAGCTGTGAACACAGCAACGGCCTGCTGGACAGAGCACTGCTGGTAGGAACGCCCGAGGACCCGTCGATCGGGTTCTTCGGGTCGCACGTGGCCCGTTGATCGGCCGGCGGTCCGTCAGTTCTCACGGCATCATCACAACTCCGCATCATCTACACCCACAACCCCCCGTTTCCCCGTCCGGAACGACATGCTCAGGCCCACTCGGATCGGATCTGTCTGTCTTGGGGTGCACATGTCGCCGATATATGCGCGTGGGCGCATCGCTCTAACCACTGCCGCAGTTGTTGCCGCGCTGGGAGCGGTGGTCGGTTGTGGGGCTGAAACGGCTGGAAAGGAGAGCTCGGAGCCGGGGAGTACCGGAGTGACGTCCGAGGCGTCGGCGACGGGCTCCGGGCAGGGGAGTCTGTTGTTGCGCGATGACGACGCGACCGCCGTGACCGCCGAGGAGATGGTGGTCAAGGTGTTGGACAACGACGCCGTGACGCTCGCCGACGGGACCGGGAAGACGCTGGTAGAGGCGAACGGCGAGGGGAATGTCGAGGTCGCCGTGGAGAGCGGGCCCGGGAGTGGGCAGGCGAGTGTGAAGGACGGGGCGATCGTGTATACGTCGAACCCGGAGTACGAAGGGCAGGACGTGATCAACTACCGGGTCACGTTCAAGGGGGGCAAGGAGCCGGTCTCGGCAAGTGCGGTGCTGCGGATCACGGTGTCGCCCTCCGAGTAGAGGTGTGACCCCGTTCCCGGTAGCCGTCCTTACGGGGGAGAAGGTGGCGGCCACCGGGAACGGGGCGTCCGCGGCGGCCGGGGGGACAGGCCGGTCGCCACGGGTTCGGGGGCGGGTGGCCGGTTCGGAGGCGGTGGCCCCGGATCCGTACCCGCGTTCGGGTGTGCTGCTGGGAGAACGGCCCCGGGCGGGCAACGGTTCGATCCCCGGGAGAAGAATTCCGCCCGGGGATCCCTTACGGATGCGGGTCAGCCGCCGACCGCGTGTGCCACCGTGTAGATCAGCAGGCCGGCCAGCGCGCCCACGACCGTGCCGTTGATCCGGATGAACTGAAGGTCCCGGCCGATGTTCGCCTCGATCTTGCGCGAGGTGTGTTCGGCGTCCCAGCTCGCCACCGTGTCGGAGATCAGCGATGTGATCTCCCCGCGGTACGTCGTCACGACGTAGACCGCCGCGTCCTCGACCCAACCGTCGAGCTTGCCCTGCAGCCGCTCGTCCGTGGCCAGTCGCGCGCCCAGGCTCAGCAGCGACGACCGGGCCCGCAGGCGCAGCTCGCTCCGGTCGTCCTCCGAGGCGGAGATGATCATCGCGCGGACCGAGGACCAGGCGGACGCGATCACGTCCTGGACCTCGGTACGGGCCAGCAGGTCCGACTTCATCCGCTCCACCCGCGTCCGGGTGTCCGTGTCCGACTGGAGGTCGGCGGCGAAGTCGGTCAGGAAGCGGTCGATCGCGCCGCGCGCCGGGTGGCCCGGCATGTCCCGCATCTCGGTGACGAAGCGCAGCAGCTCGCGGTAGACCCGGTCGCCGATCTTCCGGTCCACGAAGCGCGGCGTCCAGCCGGGGGCGCCGCCCTCGACCGCGTCCATCACCGAGTCGGCGTGTTCGACGAGCCAGTCGTGGGCGCGGGCGCAGATCAGGTCGACGGCCCGGTGGTGGGCGCCGTCGCTGACCACCTTCTCCAGGGTCTTGCCGACTCCGGGGGCGATCTCCACGGCGTTCGCCCTGCGGGTGATGGCCTCGCCGACCACGGCCTGGACGTCGGAGTCCCGCAGAACCGTCAGCGCCCCGCGCAGGGCCGTGGACAGCTCCGCCGTGACCCGGTCGGCGTGTTCGGGTTCGGCCAGCCAGGCGCCCAGCCTGCGGCCGATGCCGAGGGCCCGCAGCCTGCCCCGTACAACGTCTTCGGAGAGGAAGTTCTCGCCGACGAAGGAGCCCAGGGATGCCCCGAGCTGGTCCTTCTTGTTCGGGATGATCGCCGTATGCGGGATCGGGAGGCCCAGGGGGTGCCGGAACAGGGCGGTGACCGCGAACCAGTCGGCGAGCGCGCCGACCATGCCCGCCTCGGCCGCCGCGGCCACATAGCCCGCCCAGGGCCCGGCGCCCGCGTTCTTCGCCCAGGTCGCCAGGGCGAAGACCAGGGCGACGAAGACGAGCAGACCGGTGGCCATCGCCTTCATCCGGCGTACGCCCCGCTGCTTCTCGGCGTCCGCCTCCGTGTAGGTGAAGGACGGCAGTCCCGAGCGTGCCCGGCCGCCCGGTGCCCCGCCCGGCGTCTTCGGTGATTCTTCCGGGTGCTCCCGGTCCGTGCTGTTCATCCTGCTCCACCCGTCCGCGCGCACCCCGTACGCATTGTCCCTGTATCAGGGACTCCCGGGGCGCACCCGGAGTTCCCGTGGCATGCCGGGCGTATGCCCGGGGCAGGGGGGTCAGCCCAGCTGGCGGTAGTCGTCGCCCTTGTCGAGACGGCCCTGGCGGCGGGCCTCGTCGCGTTCGGCCTTCAGGCGGAGGCGGTCGGCCCTGGTGCGCTTGCGGCGGACTCCGACGCCGCCCATCAGGGCCAGGCCGAGGATCCGGACGCGCGGGGCGCCGGGGTCGGGGGCGCCCTCGTCGCCGCCGCCCTCCTCGCCGAAGCCGCCCATCAGGCCGAAGCCGTTGACCTCGACGTTCAGCTCGGGCGGCACGATGACATCGATCCCGCCCATGATCGCCCAGCAGCGGATGACGACGTCGCGCTCCTCGAAGTGGGCCTCGCGGAGGTCCAGCTCGCCGCCGCCCATCACGGCGAAGGCGTTGAACGCCCTGGGGACCGTCCAGCGGCCCTTGCGGCCGAAGCCGCCCCAGACCGCGACGGCCAGCTTGGAGGTGGCGACACCGCCGATGCGGTCGCTCCAGCGCTGCGGGACGGCGGTGGGCGCGGTGGCCGGGGCCGTGGCGGCGCCGCCCGCCACCGGCAGATCGCTGACGAGCGGTTCCAGTTCGCCGTGGGTACGGGCCTTGTAGGTCGCGTCGAGGCGTTCCTCGAACTCCTCCATGGTGAGCCGGCCCTCGGCCACCGCCTCGCGGAGCTGTTCGGCGATCCGTTCGCGTTCGGTGTCCGAGGCCCGCATCTCAGGGAGTTCACTCATACCGGAAAGGATAGTCAGCCGGACATCAGGCCCCCGGACGATCCGCGTACATCCTGGCGATCACGGCCTCGATGTCCGGTTCGCGGATCGACAGATCCACCACGGGGTACGCGGCGGCGACCTCGGCGACCAGGGGCGCGGCCGACCGTCCGGCGGGGAAGGCCAGCCACTGCCGGGGGCCGTCGACCTTCACCGTACGGGCGGATTCCGTCTCCAGCGGCGGCAGCTCGCGCTCCAGGTCGACGACGAGGATCCGCTCGCTCTCGCCGATCTCGTGGAGGCCGGTGAGCGGGCCGTCGTACATCAGCCGTCCGTGGTCGATGACCATCACCCGACGGCACAGTTGTTCGATATCGGTGAGGTCGTGGGTGGTGAGGAGGACCGTGACGGACCGTTCCGCGTTGAGTTCCCGGAGGAACTCCCGGACCTTGGCCTTGGAGACGACGTCGAGTCCGATCGTGGGTTCGTCGAGATAGAGCACCTCGGGGTCGTGCAGCAGGGCCGCCGCGATGTCGCCGCGCATCCGCTGGCCGAGGGAGAGCTGGCGGACCGGGACGTCCATCAGGTCGGCCAGGTCGAGCTGGTCGACGCAGCGGTCGAGGTTCTCCCGGTAGCGCCGGTCCGGGATGCGGTACATCCGATGGACGAGCCGGTACGAGTCCCTCAGCGGCAGGTCCCACCAGAGCGTCGTCCGCTGGCCGAAGACCACACCGATCCGGCGGGCCAGCCGGGCGCGCTCGCGGGACGGGTCGATCCCGGCGACCCTGACCCGGCCGCCGCTGGGGGTGAGGATGCCGGTGAGCATCTTGATGGTGGTGGACTTCCCGGCGCCGTTGGGGCCGATGTAGCCGACCATCTCGCCGCGCGGGACCCGGAAGGAGATCCCGTCCACGGCCCTCACCTGCTGTTTCTCCCGCCGCAGCAGTCCTGTTTTGCGGCGGACGTCGAAGACCTTCTCGACGTCGGTGAGTTCGATGACGGCTTCGGTGCCGTCCGTGTCGCCGGACCGGGGGGTCTCGGTGTCCGTCGGGGTCGTGGTCACGGTCAGCTCCCTGTGCTGCGGTAGGTACGGAGGCCCGCGCGCCACGCGAGGCCGGCCAGCGCGCAGCAGCCCGCGGCGACCAGCGGCGGGGCGAAGGCGAACCACTGCGGTACGTCGACCGGGTAGGGCCGCCCCAGGATGTAGAGGCCGGGGAGCCAGCTGACGAAGGCGAGGGGGACGACGAAGGTCACACCGCGGACCAGGTCCTGGGCGAAGACCGTGGGCGGGTACTGGACCATGGTGATCCCGCCGTACGTGAAGGAGTTCTGTACCTCGGCCGCGTCCTGCGCCCAGAACTGGAACGCCGCCCCGGCCACGAACAGCGCCCCGAAGATCGTGGCGCCGCTGACCACCGCCACCGGCAGCAGCAGCACCTTCAGCGGGGTCCACGCGATGTCGACCACGGCCAGCGCGTAGCCGAGGACGACCAGGCCCTGGGTGACGCGGCCCAGCCTGCGCAGGGCGAACCGGTCGGCGGCGAGCTGGGCGAGTACGGGCACGGGGCGGACGAGGAAGCTGTCGAGGGTGCCGTCGCGGACCCGCCGCCCGAGCCGGTCGGTGGAGCCGAGGAAAAGGTCGGTGAGGCCGAAGCCGGTGGAGGCGATCCCGTAGAGGAGGGCGATCTCGCCGAGGGTGTAACCGCCGAGGGTGTCGATATGGGAGAACATCAGCACGACGGCGACGAAGTCGAAGACGCTGAAGGCGAAGCTGGCGACGAGCGTCATCGCGAAGGAGGTGCGGTAGGCCAGCGTCGAACGGATCCACATGGCCGTGATCAGCCCGTACGCGCGCAGCCCGGCCAGCGGTCCCGCGGGGTCGTACGCCTTCTCGCCCGCCGGACCGGACCGGGGTGCGGGAACGGGCGCGGGAGCCGGATCAGGAGTCGCCGCGGGGACCGGCCCGGGAATCGGCGCGGGCCGTTCCGGAATGGGCGCGGGCCGTTCCGGAATCGTCGGCTCAGCCACCCTGGACCACCACCCGGCGCGTCGCCACCGTCTGGAGCGCCCGTCCCGCCGCCAGCAGGGCGACGGCCCAGCCCGCTTGGAAGGCGTACGCCTCGATCAGTCCGGTGCCGGTGCGGACGCCGAGCAGGACATCGGCCGGGACCTGGAGGAACGACGACCACGGGAGCGCCTGGGCGATATCGCCCAGGACGCCGGGGAAGACGTTCAGCGGGAGCAGCATCCCGGAGAAGAACATCCCCACCAGGGCGCTGATCTGGGTGACTCCGGCCCCGTCCAGCAGCCAGAACGCGGAGAGCGCGACCAGGAACCGGAAGGCGAAGCTCACGATCAGCCCCAGCGCCACCGACAGCAGGAACGCGATCCAGGTCAGCGCCGACGAGGGCAGGGCCAGTTCGAAGACGAGGGCGCCGATCGTCATCGGGACGACGCCGCGGCCCAGCAGATGGAAGCAGGCCCGGCCGAGGTCCGCGGCGAGCCAGAACGCCTGGAGGTCGGCGGGCCGGTAGAGGTCGATCGCGACGTCGCCGGTACGGATCCGTTCGATCAGCTCGGTCTCGAAGCCGCCGCCCATCATGGCGCAGGCCATCAGCAGCGCCTGCCCGAGCCAGACGTAGGTGAGGGCCTGTTCGACGTCGTAACCGCCGAGGTGGGGACGCTGGTCCCAGAGGGCGATATAGGTGTAGGCGATGATGAAGCCGAAGACGGTGTTGGTGAACACCCCGGCCAGAGTCGCCATCCGATAGGCCGCGAACCGCCGGAATCCGCCGACGGCCACGACTCCGTACAGCCGCACGTGCGTTTCCCTCCCCTGTCGCGTCTCGTTGTGCCCGGTGGCGTGCCGTCGCGGTTCCCCAGAACCGTGCTGTCGCGTCGTGCCGTTGTCTCCGGGCGCCCGGCGTTCCCGGACCGTGGGCGCCGCGGGAGGCCCGGGTGCCAAAACGCAGGAGCCTAGTACGCGGCCGGGTGCCGCGCGACCCGTTTTCCCCGGCCCTCACCCGTGCGGGTCCGGGGAACAGCAGACCGAAAAGTGCAGTATGTGCCTATGAGCGAGCAGCCACCGCGACCGGGGTGGAGCCCCCGGGACGCGACCGCGTCCGGGCCCGGGCGGGAACGGACGCCGGAGTGGGAACCAGGACCGGGGCCGGGAGGGCCGGGGGCGGGGCCCGAGGCAGGGCGCGGCCCGGGCCGGAAGCCGAGGCGCCGCCGGACCGGCTGGCGGCGGGCGATCCCGACCTGGCGGATGCTGCTGGCCGGGATCGTCGTCGTGGGCGCGCTGCTCGTCGCCGCCTTCGCCGCCGGATACGCCCTGGTGCACATCCCGTCCGCGAACGCGACGGCCGTCGCCCAGTCCAATGTCTATCTGTACGAGGACGGCGGCAGGCTCGCCGTCGACGGCGAGGTCAACCGGGAGAACGTCCCCCTGGCGCAGATTCCGCTGACGGTGCAGCGGGCGGTGCTCGCCGCCGAGGACCGCGATTTCTACGCCGAACGGGCGGTCGACCCCAAGGCGATGGTCCGCGCCGCCTGGAACACCCTGGCCGGCAAGGGCAAGCAGTCCGGCTCCACCATCACCCAGCAGTATGTGAAGAACTACTACCTCGGCCAGGAGCAGACCCTGTCGCGGAAGTGGAAGGAGTTCTTCATCGCGATCAAGCTGGGCCGGGAGCAGAGCAAGAGCCAGATCCTGGCGGGGTATCTCAACACCAGTTACTTCGGCCGGAACGCGTACGGGGCGCAGGCGGCGGCGCAGGCGTACTACGGGACGGACGTGTCGAAGCTGACCACCGCCGAGGGCGCCTATCTGGCGTCGCTGCTGAACGCGCCGAGCGCGTTCGACGTCACCACCCACCCGGAGAACCGGCCCGCGGCGCTGGCCCGCTGGAACTACACGCTCGACGGCATGGTGAAGACGGGCTGGCTGACCCCGGCCGAGCGGGCGTCGATGGTCTTCCCCACCCCGCTCAGCGCCCGTCCGGCGACGGGCCTTTCGGGGCAGCGGGGCTATGTCGTGCAGGCGGTGGAGGAGTATCTGACGTCCCGGGGGATCGTGGACGAGCAGACCCTCGCGGCGGGCGGCTACCGGATCACCACGACGCTGGAGCGGCCCAAGCAGGACGCCTTCGTGAAGGCCGTGACCGAGCAGGTGACGGCGAAGCTGGATCCGGAGCGGCGGTCGGCGGACCGCAACGTACGGGTGGGCGGCGCCTCGATCGACCCGGCGACGGGCCGGGTGGTGGCGCTGTACGGCGGGGTCGACTACACCCGGCAGTACGTCAACAACGCCACCCGGCGGGACTACCAGGTCGGCTCCACGTTCAAGCCGTTCGTGCTCACGGCCGCGGTCGAGCACGGCTCCCGCACCCAGGACGGCCGCCGGATCACCCCGGCGACGGTGTACGACGGCGACGACCGGCGCCCGGTGCGGGGCTGGAGCGGGGGCCGGTACGCCCCCGAGAACGAGGACGGGACCTCGTACGGCCCGATCACCGTGGCGACGGCCACGGACAAGTCGGTGAACGCGGTCTACGCCCAGCTCGCGGTGGACGTCGGCCCGGCGGAGGTGAAGCGGACCGCGATCGCCCTCGGCCTCCCGGCGAGCACCCCCGATCTGTCGGCGTCGCCGTCGATCGCGCTGGGTCCGGCGACGGCGAGCGTGCTGGACATGGCGGAGGCGTACGCGACCCTCGCCAACCACGGGCGCCGCGGCGGGTACACGCTGGTGGCGAGCGTCAGCAAGGACGGCGCGACCGTGGTGCTGCCGGAGCGGCGGGAGCGGCGGGTGGTGAGCCGGGAGGCCGCCGATACGACGACGGCGGTGCTTCAGGGCGTCGTGGAGGGCGGTACGGGTACGGCGGCGCAGACGGCGGGCCGTCCGGCGGCCGGGAAGACGGGCACGGCGGAGGAGGACAAGGCGGCCTGGTTCGCCGGGTACACACCCGATCTGGCGACGGTGGTGGCGGTGATGGGCCAGGACCCGGAGACGGGGGTGCAGAAGCCGCTGTACGGGGCGATGGGGCTGCCCCGGATCAACGGCGGCGGGGCGCCCGCGCGGGTCTGGGGCCAGTTCACCGGGGACGCCCTGGAGGAGACCGGGATCAGGGACTTCGAGCTGGTGGTGGAGGAGGGGACGTACGACGAGGGACCCGGGTCGACGGAGCGGGCGTCGCCGGACGGGGAGACGGGGGCGCCGACGAGCGCAGGTCCGTCGGACGAGGTGTCGACCGCGCCGCCGGGGGCGAGCCCGCCGCCGGTGGTCACCGTGCCGCCGCCGCCGGAGGAGGTCCCGCCGTCGCCGCCGCCGGGGATCGGGGACGTACCACCGGCCGGCGGCGGCCCCATCGGCCTGCCGGAGGGCCCGGGCGACGTGTTCCGGGACCAGGAGCCGGGACCGGGCCCAGGTGCCGGGGCCGGGGGCGTGGCTCCCCTGCCGACCGGCCGCGCCCCGCGCCGCCCGTACTGAACCGCCCGCGCCCCGCGCCGCCCGTACTGACCGGCCCGGGGGATGAGACGGACCGAGGCGCCGCGCCCCGGGGGAAGGGTGCGGCGCCTCGGCGATGAGGGGTGCGGCTCAGTGGCCGGAGGTGGCCTTCAGGCCGACGACCGCGACGAGCAGCAGGGAGACGAAGAAGATCCGGGCCGCGGTCACGGGCTCGTTCAGGGCGACCATGCCGACGATCGCGGCACCCGCGGCACCGATACCGACCCAGACGCCGTAGGCGGTACCGATCGGAAGGGTCTTCGCGGCCTGCGCCAGCAGGAACATACTGGCGACGATGCCCGCGCCGGTGAACACGCTGGGCCAGAGCTTGGTGAAGCCCTCGGTGAACTTCATTCCGATCGACCAGCCGACTTCCAGCACACCGGCGATGATCAGCAGAACCCATGCCATGACGGCACCTCCGAGACGTCCGAGCCCTTCACGGGCTTCTTTCCAGGGGTGCGTCGTCTTTGCGGCTGACCCGGTACGGCGCGTCTCGTCGGGATGCCCCAACCTTAGCAAAGCGGGGGCAAAGGCCCCGGTGACCTGGGTCACCAGGGCCGTTTTCAGCCATCGGGGATGGTTACCACGGCCGCGACGGGCGGCCCGGCGGCGGTCAGCGCCGTGCCGGGTCCGGTGTCCAGACCGTGCCGCGTGCCTCGTACTCCAGCATCGTCTCGATCCCGAGGGCCGCGTCCGCGCCCAGTTCCCGGCGGACCAGCCGGAGGGCGAGTTCGAGGCCGGAGGTGATGCCGCCGGCCGTCACCAGATCGCCGTCGTCGACGACCCTGGCGTTCTTGAGGATCCCGCCCTGCCGCTCCAGATCGGCCCGCGCCCGGTGGTGGGTGGTGCAGGGGCGGCCCCGGGTGAGCCCGGCGGCGGAGCAGAGCATGACACCGGTGCAGACGGCGCCGATGGTGAGCCCGGGGCGTATCGCGCGGGCCAGGGCCGCGGGCAGGGTGCCGCGGGCGATCTCGGCCCGTACACCGGGGCTGTCCGCGCGGCCGTAGCCGCCGCCGGGGACGACGAGGACATCGGCCTCGTCGGGCTCCCAGGGGCCGAGGCCCCGGATCCGGGTGCCGTAGGAGGCGGTGACACCGCCGGAACCGTCGGCCGTGACATAGCCGACCTCGACCGGGCGCGGGGTGAAGAACCGGGCCGCGGCGAAGACCTCGTACGGGGCGGCGAAATCCAGCTCCTCCACGCCGTCGAACATGACGACCTGGACGCGCAGCGGTCCCGTCCGGCGGTCGGACGGTTCACGGCTGCCCGCGGCGGCCGGGGCCGTTCCGGCGGCGGCGCCGAGGGCTCCGGCGGCACCGAGCGCGGTCGAGGTACGGAGGGCGTCCCGGCGGTTCATGGGCGGCATGCGGGTCTCCTGTTCGGCGGGGGTCGGTCTCCTTCAGGAGTCGGCCCCCGCGTACGGGGAGTTCCCGCCGGGCCCGCCGGAACCATCGATCCGCCGGCGCCGTGGATCCGCCGCGGCTACAGGTAGAGCCCGGTGCTGTCCTCGGAGCCCTGGAAGCGGTCGGCGGCGACGGCGTGGAGGTCGCGTTCGCGCATCAGGACGTACGCCACACCGCGCACCTCGACCTCGGCCCGGTCCTCGGGGTCGTAGAGCACCCGGTCACCGGGCTCCACGGTCCGGACGCTCTGGCCGACGGCGACCACCCCGGCCCACGACAGCCGGCGGCCCACCGCCGCCGTCGCGGGGATCACGATGCCGCCGCTGGAGCGCCGCTCGCCCTCCGGGATGTCGGTCCTCACCAGCACGCGGTCGTGCAGCATCCTGATGGGGAGTTTGTCGTGCTGGGTACTGGTGTCTCGGGTGGTGTCGGCGCTCACGCGTGCAACCTACCCGTACTCCCGCCGGCCGGCGCCCGCCGGGGCCCCGGGAGCCGTGGGAACACGCCGGATCAGCCCTTGCTCTTACGGGACGAGACGGCGAGCAGCCCGACCAGGCCGACGACGACCAGGGCGACCGGGACGACCCGCTCCAGACGGGCGGCGCCGTCCTCGGTGACGAACCGGGCGCGTACGTTGTCGACGGTGCGCTGCACCGCGTCCAGCGCCCGGCCCTTGGCCTGGTCCACCTGGGACGCGACCTGCGCCTTGGCGTCCCCGACGATGGTCTTGGGGTGTACCCGTACCCCGATCTCGTCGAGCGTCTCGGCCAGCCGGCCGCGCCGCCGCACGATGTCCGCCTCGATCTGCGCTGGGGTCCTCGCGTCCGACACCGCGCCGCCTCCGTGGTTGGTTCCGTGGCTCGTCGGGTTCCGGTACGGATTCCCGTACGGATCCGGCGATTCTTCCTCGACAGTCTGTCAGCTCTGCCGCCGTCGCACCCCACGGCACCCCCATTACGCTCGACGGCGTACACCACGCACACCTTCCGAGGAGAGCCCGAAGAGCATGAGCGACCGTCTCGAGACCGGCGACCTTGCCCCCGACTTCACCCTGCCCGACGCGGACGGCAACGAGGTGTCCCTCGCGGACCACCGGGGCCGTAAGGTCATCGTCTATTTCTACCCGGCGGCCCTGACGCCCGGCTGCACCAAGCAGGCCTGCGACTTCACCGACAACCTGGACGTCCTGGCCGGGGCCGGTTACGACGTGATCGGGGTGTCGCCGGACAAGCCGGAGAAGCTGGCCAGGTTCCGGGAGCAGGAGGACCTGAAGGTCACGCTGGTCGGCGACCCGGAGAAGGAGGTCCTGCGGGCGTACGGCGCGTTCGGGGAGAAGAAGCTGTACGGGAAGGTCGTCACCGGTGTCATCCGGTCCACGGTCGTCGTGGACGAGGAGGGCAAGGTCGAGCGGGCCCTCTACAACGTCCGGGCGACCGGCCATGTCGCCAAGATCATCAAGGATCTGGGGATCTGACCCGACCGGTGCCCCAGCCGGTTTTCGATACCCGCCGGGGCGCCGATCACCGGCCGATATCCGGCGGGGGCGGGGCACCGCAGCCAGTAGAGTGAGCGGCGACGGGGGCCCGTACCCCAGCTGGCTAGAGGGCGCCGGTTTAGGTCCGGTGTGTCGTGGGTTCGAGTCCCACCGGGCTCATGGTCGAACGCGAGGGCGCGGCTCCCGGAAGGGGGCCGCGCCCTGTCGCGTACGACGGCACGAGTGGCGGACTTCCGGGCGGTGTCAGCCGGCGAGTTCGCGGATCACGGGCACGAGGGCCCGGAACGCCTTGCCGCGGTGGCTGATCGCGTTCTTCTCGTCGGGCGTCAGCTCGGCGCAGGTCCGGTCCATGCCCTCGGGCTGGAGGATCGGGTCGTAGCCGAAGCCGTTGGTGCCCGCGGGTACATGCCGCAGGGTGCCGAGGAGACGGCCTTCGACGACGCGCTCGGTGCCGTCGGGCAGTGCGAGGGCCGCCGCGCAGAAGAAGTGGGCGCCGCGGTGCTCGGGGTCGATGTCGGAGAGCTGCGCCAGCAGCAGGTTCAGATTGGCGAGGTCGTCGCCGTGGGTGCCGGCCCAGCGGGCGGAGAAGATGCCGGGGGCGCCACCGAGGACGTCCACACAGAGACCGGAGTCGTCGGCGACGGCGGGCAGCCCGGTCGCCTGCGCCAGGGCGTGCGCCTTGAGCAGCGCGTTCTCGGCGAAGGTCACCCCGGTCTCCTTGACATCCGGAATCTCGGGGTAGGAGGCGCTGCCGACCAGCGTGTGCGGCAGTCCCGCGGCGACGAGGATGGCCTTCAGCTCGGTGATCTTCCCGGCGTTACGGGTGGCGAGAACGATGCGGTTCATGCCCCGATTATCGACCCGCCGTCACTCCGCCCCGGGGGCGGGTCACAGGCTCCCACCCCGGAGGGTCACGGCGTGCAGACCTTGCGGATCTCCTTGCTGGCGTCCTTCAGCGGACCGATGTCGACCGTGTTCTCGTTGCTCTCGATCGCCTTGCGGATGTTGTCGAGCCCCTTGTCGAGATCCTTGACGGCCTTGTCCAGATCGGCGTTGTCCGACTTGTCGTTGAGGCTCTTCAGCTCCTTCTCGATCTCCTCCAGCGACTTCCGCGCCTCCGTCGGGTTCTCGGCGGCGTTGGAAATGGCGCTCTGGAGGTTGTCGAGACTGCTGGTGATGGCCTCGGCGGTGTCGAGGCAGTCGAGGGCGGTGTCGACGGCGTCGCACCCGGTGATGACGGGCACGGTGAGCGCGGCTGCGGCGAGCGTGACGGCGATACGGCGGCGCGCGGGCATGGCGGAGTCCTCCCCCCGGAGAAACCGGGGTCGGTCCCCGGCCTGGCCGGGCGCACGGTGGTGACCGTGCGCCCGTACTCCCGAAGACGCCGGTCCTGGCGTCGGGGGTTGCTCGCCGTGCCGTAACGCGTACGGTCGGGCGTCACCCCGTGCGGCCGGGCGCGCCTCCGTAGGTCAGGCTTCCGGCCCGTAGGTCAGGTGTCGGGCCCGTACGTCAGGCGTCGGGCCCGGCCTCTTCCAGGGCGGCGCGCTGGAGCGCGGCCAAGTCGGCGCAGCCGCCGGCGGCCAGGTCGAGGAGGGCGTTCAGTTCCTTGCGGTCGAAGGGCTCGGCCTCCGCGGTGCCCTGGACCTCGACGAAGCGGCCGTCGCCGGTGCAGACGACGTTCATGTCGGTGTCGGCGCGGACGTCCTCCTCGTAGCGCAGGTCGAGGAGGGGGACGCCGTCGACGATGCCGACGGAGACGGCGCCGACGGTGCCGGTCAGCGGCTGCCGTCCGGCGCGGATCAGCTTGCGGCCGCGGGCCCAGGTGACGGCGTCGGCGAGGGCGACGTACGCGCCGGTGATCGCGGCGGTCCTGGTGCCGCCGTCGGCCTGGAGGACGTCGCAGTCGAGGACGACGGTGTTCTCGCCGAGGGCCTTGGTGTCGACGACGGCCCGCAGGGAGCGGCCGATCAGCCGGCTGATCTCATGGGTGCGTCCGCCGATCCGGCCGCGGACGGACTCCCGGTCGCCCCGGGTGTTGGTGGCGCGCGGCAGCATCGAGTACTCCGCGGTCACCCACCCCTCGCCGCTGCCCTTGCGCCAGCGGGGCACGCCCTCGGTGAAGGAGGCGGTGCAGAGGACCCTGGTGTCGCCGAAGGAGACGAGGACGGAGCCCTCGGCGTGCTTGCTCCACCCGCGTTCGATGGTGACGGGACGGAGCTGTTCGGCGGTGCGGCCGTCGATGCGAGACATGGCCCGAGCCTATCGGCAGATCGACACTGGTCCGTCCGGTGTATTTCTCCTGGTACGGGTCCGGGGCCGGGGCCGCTCGGGGCCGGTACCCCGCGTCCGGGCCCGGGTGCCGCACCCCAGGCCCGGGTGCCGCCTCCGGGGACGTACCCCCTGAACACACGTACGGGCCCGCTCCGGTGGGTCGGAGTGGGCCCGGGCGCGGGGTGACCGGGAAGGTCACATCATGTCCTCGATCTCCGCGGCGATCGGGTCGGCGTCCGTGCCGATGACGACCTGGATCGCGGTACCCATCTTGACGACACCATGGGCCCCGGCGGCCTTGAGACCGGCCTCGTCGACCTTGGCCGGGTCGATGACCTCGGTCCGGAGACGGGTGATGCAGCCCTCGACCTCTTCGATGTTGTCGACTCCGCCGAGCGCGGCGACGATCTTCTCAGCCTTCGTGGCCATGTCTTCTCCCTGATGTTCCCCGGCGCCCTCGACGGGTCGCTCGGCGCTGCGACGGCCCGCGATCGGCCGCTTGGTCAAGGTAACGCACGGTTGGCCCAACTTCACGGGCGAGTAACCGGTTCGTACCCAATGATGACGTTCACGGTCGCGCGAATGTACCGCGACTGGTCTACACCAGTCTGCGCGACCTGCCAAACCAGGCCCGTTCGACCCCGGGAGGAAGTGCCGATGGCGTCCGAGAGTGTGGCGGCCCGGGGCCGGTCCCCCTGGAGCGGGTTCTTCCAGGGGCTCCAGAAGATGGGGCGCAGCCTCCAGCTGCCCATCGCCGTCCTGCCCGCCGCGGGCATCATCAACCGGCTCGGCCAGCCGGACGTCTTCGGTGCCGAGGGTCTGGGCTGGAACGACGTCGCCAAGGTGATGGCGGGGGCGGGCGGGGCGCTGCTCGATCCCGAGCTGGGGCTGCCGCTGCTGTTCTGTGTGGGTGTCGCCATCGGGATGGCGAAGAAGTCGGACGGCTCGACGGCGCTCGCCGCCGTCGCGGGCTTCCTGGTCTACCGGGGCGTGCTGCGGCAGTTCCCGATCGAGTGCACCCCCGGGTCGAAGGCGGCGGGCGGCGGCTGCGCCCACACCGACGGGACGTTCACCCCCTTCCTGTATCAGAATCCGGGGGTGTTCGGCGGGATCGTGATGGGTCTGCTGGCCGCGTACTTCTGGCAGCGGTTCCACCGCACCAAGCTGGTGGACTGGCTGGGCTTCTTCAACGGCCGGCGGCTGGTGCCGATCATCATGGCGTTCGTGGCGATCGCCTTCGCCGCGCTCTGCCTGTGGATCTGGCCGCCGATCGGTACCGGTCTGGAGCACTTCAGCGACTGGCTGGTCGGCCTCGGGGCCTGGGGTTCCGGGATCTTCGGTGTCGCCAACCGGGCGCTGCTCGTGATCGGTCTGCATCAGTTCCTCAATGTGCCGATCTGGTTCCAGCTCGGCAGCTACACCAAGCCCGACGGCACGACGGTGCACGGCGATATCTCGATGTTCCTGGCGGGCGACCCGGCCGCGGGCCAGTTCACCAGCGGATTCTTCCCGATCATGATGTTCGCGCTCCCCGCGGCCGCGCTGGCGATCACCCATACCGCCTTCCCGCACCGCCGCAAGGAGGTCGGCGGGCTGATGCTCTCGGTGGCGCTGACGTCGCTGGTCACCGGGATCACCGAGCCGATCGAGTACTCGTTCCTCTTCGTGGCGCCGGCGCTGTACGCGATCCACGCCGTACTGACCGGCGTTTCGATGGCGGTGACCTGGGCGCTCGGGGTCCACGACGGGTTCAGCTTCTCGGCCGGACTGATCGACTACGTGATCAACTGGAGCCTGGCGACCAAGCCGTGGCTGATCATCCCGATCGGGCTCTGTTTCGCGGTGGTGTACTACGTGATCTTCCGGTTCGCCATCACCTTCTTCAAGCTGCCGACGCCGGGGCGTGAGCCGGAGGACGTGGGCGAGCAGCAGGAGAAGGACAACGTCAAGTAACGAACACCGAACGGTGGGCGCCGCGTTCGCGGCGCCCGGAGCAGGCCCCGGCCCCCGCCGTGTGCGGGGGCCGGGGCTTTTCCGGTTTCGCGGGTGAACTCGGCCTCTTGCCCGAATTGTTACCTATGCTCCATGCCACAGAATTTCAAAGGTTTCTTATCTATCCCCGACACGTTCGGCCGTGCTACAACAGGTCTAAACCACTCAGTGGTGTAGACCAGCGGAGCGTTCCTCCTGGTCGGTCCCACTGGGCTGGGTTTCGTACCCCCGATTCCCTCAAGGCGACGCCATCCCCCTGCCCGTCCCCCTGGGCGCCGCCTTGCCCACTGGAGGATGCTCATGTCCACGGCGAGTGACGCCCCCGCGCCCCAGAAGAAGAAGGGCGCGGGCGCGATGGCTGTTATGCAGCGCATCGGCCGCAGCCTGATGCTGCCGGTCGCGGTCCTGCCCGCGGCCGCGCTTCTGGTCCGCTTCGGCCAGACCGACATGCTGGGACGCGATTCGTTCCCGGATCTGATACAGAAGATCGCCGGGTATATGTCGGCGGGCGGCAACGCGCTGCTCGACAACATGCCGCTGCTCTTCGCCGTCGGTATCGCGATCGGCTTCGCGAAGAAGTCGGACGGCTCGACCGCCCTCGCGGCCGTCACCGGCTATCTCGTCTTCAAGAACGTGCTGGCCCAGTTCACCGACAAGAACCTGCCCGAGGTCGCCAAGGTCGTCGACGGCAAGATCGTCCATGAAGCGGCGCCGGTGGATGCCAAGGTCCTCGGCGGTGTGGTGATGGGCCTCGTGGTCGCCCTGCTCTACCAGCGGTTCTACCGGACCAAGCTGCCCGACTGGGCCGGCTTCTTCGGCGGCCGCCGCCTGGTGCCGATCCTCTCCGCCTTCGCGGGTCTGCTCATCGCGATCGTCATCGGTCTGATCTGGCCGGTCCTCGGTACCGTGCTGCACAACTTCGGTGAGTGGCTGGTCGGCTCCGGCGCGGCGGGCGCGGGCATCTTCGGTGTCGCCAACCGGGCCCTGATCCCCATCGGCATGCACCACCTGCTGAACTCCTTCCCGTGGCTGCAGGCCGGTGAGTACGAGGGCAAGAGCGGCGACATCGCCCGCTTCCTGGCCGGCGACCCCGAGGCGGGTCAGTTCATGACCGGGTTCTTCCCGATCATGATGTTCGCGCTTCCCGCGGCCTGTCTCGCGATCGTCCACTGCGCCCGCCCGGAGCGGCGCAAGGTGGTCGGCGGCATGATGTTCTCCCTCGCGCTGACGTCCTTCGTCACGGGCGTCACGGAGCCCATCGAGTTCACCTTCATGTTCATCGCCCCGGTGCTGTACGCGGTCCACGCGGTGCTCACCGGTGTCTCGATGGCCCTGACCTGGGCACTCGGGATGCGGGACGGCTTCGGCTTCTCGGCGGGCGCGATCGACTTCCTGCTGAACCTGGGCATCGCGTCCAACCCATGGGGCCTGGCCCTGGTCGGGGTGGGCTTCGGAGCGGTCTACTACGTGGTCTTCCGGTTCGCGATCACCAAGTTCAACCTGCCGACGCCGGGCCGCGAGTCCGACGACGAGCTGGCGGAGCTCCAGAAGGCGGAGTCGAAGTAACCCCTCCCCTTGGTACGTGTACGGCCCCGGGCACCCTTGAGTGCCCGGGGCCGTACGCGTTCTCCGCCCGTATCTCCGCTTGTCAAACGGTGTACGAGACCCCGGCCGCGGCCAGCTCGACCGGCCCGGGGAACATCTCCCGGGCGTCGGCGAGATTGCGGCCCGCGTCGGTCCACGGCGGGATGTGGGTCAGCAGCAGCCGCCCGGCCTGCGCCCGGTGCGCCAGCTCACCGGCCTCCCGGCCGTTGAGGTGGAGGCCCGGGATGTCCTCTTTGCCGTGGGTGAAGGACGCCTCGCAGAGGAAGAGGTCCGCCCCGGCCGCCAGCTCGTACAGCGGCTCGCAGACCCCGGTGTCACCGGAGTACGCCAGCGCACGGCCGCCGTGCTCCACCCGGATCCCGTACGCCTCCACGGGATGCGCGACCCGCTCGGTACGGACGGCGAACGGCCCGATGTCGAAGCTGCCGGACTTCAGGGTGTGGAAGTCGAAGACCTCGCCCATCGCGGACGGCGACGGGGTGTCCGCGTACGCCGTGGTCAGCCGGTGCTCCGTGCCCTCGGGGCCGTAGACCGGGATCGCCGGGCAGCGCCCGCCGTCATGGCGGTAGTAGCGCGCGACGAAGTATCCGCACATGTCGATGCAGTGGTCGGCGTGGAGATGGCTGAGGAAGATCGCGTCGAGGTCGTAGAGACCGATATGGCGCTGCAACTCGCCGAGGGCGCCATTGCCCATGTCGAGAAGCAGCCGGAAGCCGTCGGCCTCGACGAGGTAGCTCGAGCAGGCCGATTCCGCGGACGGGAACGACCCCGAGCAGCCGACGACGGTGAGCTTCATGGAGCTGGGACCTCCGTGGACGGGGAGGGTGAGGGGTGCTGTCTGAGTGCCCCCTGTGCCCGGAGGCGCGGGGGATGGACCGGGTCGTGCGGTCCGTCGAGCGTAAAGCGCAAAAGGGGTGCCCGCTCCTCCTGCGCCGGGCGTTGTGGGGGAACTCACCTGGGGTGTCACCGATTCGGACGGCACAAGGGCGCGCGTACGGGGCGCGCGGAGCGTGCGATGCCCGGGGAGCGTCGGTACGGTCGATTCCGTGAACACGTCGTGGTGGCCCTACCTGGCCGGAGCGGTCGTCCTGCTCGCCCTGATCGTCGCCCTGGTCGACGCCCCCGGCCGAGGGGGCCGCCGTCCCCCGGAGCGCCGCCCGCCGTCCCGCCCCCCGGTCCTGCGGGGCCACCGCCCCCGGGCGGGCGACATCTGGTGGGCGGACGTCCCCTACGAGGACGGCCCCGGCTCCAAGGACCGCCCCTGCCTCGTCCTCCGGGTCTCCCCGAGAACGGCCCGCGTCGCCAAGATCACCAGCCGCCCCGACGCCCGGGACCGCGCGGGCGTGATCCCCCTCCCCCCGGGCACGGTCGGCGACGCCCGGGGCCGCGCGAGCTATCTGGAGACGGACGAACTCCGCGACGTCCCCCTGCGCTCCTTCCGCCGCAAGGCGGGCACGCTCCCGCCGGAGCTGTGGACACGGGTCCGGCACCTGGCGGGGTGACGGCTCCGCGTGACGTTGTATTCGATCACCCGGGCAGATCAGGCGGCGCTGCGAGCCGCCCGGACGATCAGTGTGCCGAGGTTCTTCGGATCGGGCGCCTCGAACACCTTCGCGTGGACCTCCCCGAAGCCCGCGTCGCGGAGGATCTCCTCCCACATCCGGGGCGTGTAAGCCCAGCGCAGGACCGGGGAGATCTCGCCCCGGAAGCCATTGCCGTACATTCCCTGGGCGCCGTAACACCCCTCCACGGGCGGCGCGCACGAGAACACGAGGACGCCCCGCTCGGCGAGACGCGCGCATACGGCGGGGGCCCACTCGCGGGGATCCGCGAACCACAGGGCGCCCCAGACCGAGTAGACGGCGTCGAACCGCCCGGCGTCGCCACCGGTGAGAAACCCGAGGGCGTCGGCCCGGACGAAGCGCGTCCCCGGTTGGTGCCCCCATCGCTCGGTGGCGTACTCGATCTGCCGGGGCGAGAGGTCGACTCCGACGCCTTCGATGCCTTTACGGGTCAGATGCGCGAGCGCGTCACCGGTGCCGCACCCGAGTTCGAGCACCTTCTCCGGCTGCCCCAACAACTCCTCACCGGGCCCGTGCCCGGGGTACTGGGTCCAGTCGAAGCCGTTCCGCAACGACTCCTCGACAGTGATCGGATTCTCGGCGTACCGGTCCCAGTAGCTCTCCACACTCATGCGCGGCACGCTACTCATACGACGGTCTCGATCACCGTCTCTTGTCGTTGTTCATCCGTTCGCGGACCTGCCGCAGGGGCCACCGTTCGCGAGAGCGGTGGCCCCTTCTCGCCCTAGGGCCTGTCTGACAATTCCCGTCGGACCAGCGAGCGTCCGTCGAGCTGGCAGCCCGGATATGCGCCGACATCTGGCGGGTATTGCCGGGCAGGACCTACGAGCGGCGGGCCAGCAGGTGGGCGTCGAGGAAACCCCGTTCAGAGGCCGGATCGTGGAGCAGCCGGGCGAAGGGATCGAGACCGGCATCGGCCAGCAGTTCAGCGAGGCTATCTGCCGGCCAGCTGTAGGCGGGCGCCACTTTGTGGTTGAAGCGAACCGGTTCTTGTCCGTCGGTCCCGAAGAAGGAGACCAGGAGCAGGCCATCCGGCGCCAGGACGCGTACCTGTTCGGAGAGTAGCTCCGGCAGCTCCCCCGGAGGGGTGTGGATCATCGAGTAGTGGGCCAGCACGCCGCCGAGCGCGCCGTCCTCGATCGGCAGGGATTCCATCCGCGCCTCTTGGAAGCGCAGCGCCGGATGGGCCTGCCGGGCGTGGTCGACCATGCCGGGGGCAAGGTCGAGTCCGAAGGCGTCCAGGCCCAGTTCGTGCAGCATGGCTGTCAGATGTCCGGGCCCGCACCCGACGTCCGCTGCCCGCGGGTTGCCCGTCGCGCGCACCAGTTCGGCGAAGGTGCCGATCATGGCCCGGGAGAAAGGTTGTGTCTCCAGCCGGTTTGCGAACAGCGATGCGTACAGCTCGACGACACCGTCGTAGGCCGTCCTGGTGTCGTCCTGATGATTTGCCACGGGCAGGACTCTATCTAAGGGCTGTCCCGCATAAGGACGTGAGCTGGGGGTTTGCCTGACGGTACGGTCAACACGTGGAGCCGAAGATGGTGAGCGAGTGCCCGTTGCACGGGGTCGGTGTGCGTCCTGACTACCTGGTCGGACGCCGTCTTGAGCGAGTAGTCGCCTCGTGGCACCTCTATGACTCAGAGGCTCCGTCCGGCCCACTGGACGTGTGGCTGATCGACAACAAAGCGGTTGCCACGCGCATCACGACCGGTTCGGACTGGTGCCTGATCGTGGAGGCAGCGGACCCCTTCGCGGGATACGACATGGCGGAGTCAGGCCGCGTCGAGGTGGCGCCGATCAGCGGTGAAACCCCGTTCGCGGATCACCTTGGCGAGACGGTGCTGTTAGTCAGCGAAGAAAGCGTCCCGGACAACGGGCGGATCGCGCTGGAGATCACCTTCGACTCCGGTCGTGTCCGGTGTGAGACCTGGTCCGGCGACCTTCGCCTGTCCAGCAAGTGATCAACACACCAGCCACTGCGAGAACCGTGTGAGGCTCCCGCAGTGGCTGGTGTGATCACGGCGTCGCAGCCGTCCTGGATAGCCCCGTTCACCGGGTTGAGCCCCCGCTCCTTCGGCACGTTGGTGGCACAGCTGCGGCACGAGGGGGCTGACGCGGTTCGCAGAGGCCGGCCATGGAGCCTGCCGCTGGAGGATCGGGTGCTGCTGGTCACGGCCTACTGGCGCACCAACTTGACGTTGCGGCAGCTATCAAACTGTGGCCGACACCTGGCGAGCTTCACAACACCGACCGGGACTGCTCCGGGCAGGGGTTCTGTACTGGTGTCGCGCGGTTACCGGCCTTCGCGGGGCAGGGCCGCCACGAACTCCGCGAGGGTGGTCGCTTCGGGTGGTGCCTGGTCGCGGAGGTGGTGTCGGTAGTGGTCCGCGACCAGGCGGCGCAGCCCGGCCTCGTCCGGCTCGGCACCGGTCAGCCCGAGGCGGACGCGGTGAGGCTCACCCGTCATGCGCAGGGGCCGGGCCAGCGCGTCGAATCCGCGGGTGTATTCGTCGGGCATCTCCCACCATGCTTCGGCGAGCGCCTGGTCCCGGAGGACGTACATGTAGTGGTCGTCGTCGAAGAGGATGACGGGCCCGATCGGTGAAGTCACCCGGGCAGTATCGCCGCTTCAGACGGGTGGGGTGCCGGGTGGGGACTTCGGTGTCGGCTTGGGTGGGTGGGGGCCTGGGTCCGGGGGGAGTTGGGGTCGGGGTTTTCCGTGTTTGCCCATGTCGAGTGCGCGGTGGGTGAGGCGGTAGATGCCGAGGGGTGGGAAGAGGCTGGTGCGGGGTGGGGTGTGGTCGTGGGCGCAGGGGGTGCAGAGGAGGTCGCGGGTGGTGGGGGTGATCCGTGCGATGGTCACCGGTGCGCGCCAGCACGCTTCGCACGTGGTGACGTCGGTGATCGAGCGGGGAAAGACCTGGGTGAGGATCACGCCGGAACTCCTTGCCTGGTGAGGGCGTCGAGGATGTGCTCGGGGCAGGTGTGCTGTCCGGGGTGGACCTCGACCGGGGCCGTCGTGTCCCGTCCGCAGACGGTGCACTCGGCGGTGGAGGGCTGTGGGGGCTTGGCGAGGAGCCCGTCGCGGGTCACCGGATCCACGTCCACGCCGGACCCGGCCGGGCGGCGCGTACGGCGACGGGCTGTTCGAACCGGAGCCCGTTACGCGCGATGATCAGCCGCCGCGCACCCGGCGGTGCGGCGGTTCCGGTGGTGGTGGCGGTGGCCCGCTGGCGCAGGATCTCGCGGGCTTCGTCCTGGGAGGGGCTGGTCCAGGGGCGGGTCCACGGGTCGACCGGGGGCGGGGGCTGGATGACGACGATGACGGTGGGTCGGCGGCGCGGCTTCAGCCAAGTCCGTAACCGGGCGACGAGGTCGGCGATAAAGTCGTTCATACGACGAATCAGCTCCTGTAGGGCTGGTGGGTCGAGCCCCGACGGATCCGTTAACGGCGGTTCCTCGGGGCGTCTTGGTTTCAGGTGTGGGTGGTCCCGGCCCCGCGCCGGGGGTGGTTTACGGGGCCGGGACCGGTCACCCGTGCACGGGGCGTGGGCCACCGCACACGGGAGCCTTCAGGCCCGCCCGGTCCGGCGGGGAATCCTGCGCGGCTGCGGGCACTCGGGGTGCGCGTACAACGACGGCCGCGCCCCGGACGCCGAGAACCCGAGCATCAACAGGTTCTCCTCGGCCCGTTCCACCAGCCGCCCGCAGTACACGCAGTACTCGGGGGCGATCCCGGGTTGGGGTGAGGGGTTAGTGGTCACCGTGGACCGCCTCTTCCCTATGTGTGCCAGTCGGCTTGCTGCCGTGGGCCACGTTGACCGCGTTCATCCGGTCAGCCATGTGCCCTCCTTGTGTATGGGGCCGTTCCGCCTTGTTCTGGGCGGTCGGGTTCCAGTCGGTACGGGAGGGCGGTTCGACAAGCTCTGCCATCAAGCTGCTGGCTGTCGACCCGCTCGTATAGATGTATCTGTGCCGACTCGATTACGGAGGGGCACGGAGGGGGGCATCATGGCCCGCATGCCGATCGGACAGCTCATCCGTGACTTACGCGGTGCAAGAGGCTGGACTCAGGCCCAGCTAGCCGACCAACTCGCCGTTTCCGCAGAAGAACCTCATGGTGCACCCGGACGGGACGCGGTAAAGCGCTGGGAAGGCGGGAAGGTGATTCCCGGAGACTTCTGGCTTCAACACCTGGCCAAGGTCTTCGATGTCTCTTTCGATTCGCTGAAGGGCGAAGCTACCCTCGACCGCGTGAATCGACGATCTTTCATGAGCCTTTCAGCACTCGTTGCGGCACACGGACAACTCGCGTCACAACTGGTGACGAGCATCGCCGGTCGGGACGCCACACCCCTGGCAACGATCCAGACCACGCACGGCACGGACATCGTCATCGCGTCCATGGTGGACAAGGCGTCGGTATCGCACCTCACACGGTGGATGCAGGACGCGGCAACGTCCGTGTTACGCGTCAACGCCGCTGGAGTCGTAGCCAAGTTGCCGGGTCAGGACCATGCGACCAAGGTCGCGCAGGTCCTCACCCATGACGACGAAGTGCGCCACCTCTACATGACGGCGGTGACGTCCCGCGTATGCGCCGTCGACTGGACGACAGCCGGTCGCATCGTGACCAATCCGGACGCCTACGCGCCAAGGGCACACTTCCTCGCGTCGCGATTCGCACAGGAGTCCACGAATGCCCGGGACGCTGGCGCGCGTTGGTGCTCATCCGTCATGCTGCGGGAACTGTCACCCATGATCGGATGGAACTGACTTGCTGGTCTTCGAAATCAAGAACGACGAACTCATGCAATCCGTGAACCGGCAAGCGGCCAAAGCGGGGATCACCGACGCCGCGATCGTGTCCCTCATCGGAGCCGTGGACCGGTTCACGATCTCCACCATGCCCGAGGGCGACGCCCTCAAGGACGACATCACCTCCTACGACCTGCCCGCCGAAATGACCGGCACCGGGGAGATCCGCAACGGATTCGCCCACGTCCATGCCGTCATGGGAGTCGAAGGCGACCGGGGCATCGCCGGACACCTCCACGAGGCCGACATCGGAACCCACTTCGCACGCGTCTACGTCATCCCCTGTCCCTGACCGCACAGGAGCGGGAGAGGACCAGTCGCTGACCGAAGCCACCAGAGCCCAGGAGCGGCTTCGGGACCAGCCCCTGCGGCCGTACGGCATGGAGGCCCAGATCCACCTCAGCCGCGCCGCCGCCCTGGCGGGCTCCGGGCACCCCGAAGGGGTCATGGACGCGCTCACGCCCGTACTCGTGCTGCCGGTCGAGCACCGGCTGACCACGATCACCCGACGCGTGGACGAACTCGCACTCCACTTGTCCGGGCACCGTTCGGGGGCAGGTTCGGTGTCCCTTGCCGTACGGCAGGCGTTGGAGGAGTGGTGCGCGGACTCGGTGCGCCGACGGAGGGCGATCTCCACGGGAGACGCCCCGGGCCGAAGGGACCTGGAGCGATGACGACGGCAGCACCCGAGCGGATGCGTGACCACTGGTGGTGGCGGCCCGGCTGGACCGAAGGACGCCGCTTCTACACCTGGCACCTCACCTTCGACGGACAGCCGGACGTCCACCGGTTCGCCGCCGCCTACCGCGCACTGCTCACCCCCGTCGGAGGACTCGACCCCGTCCCCGACCCATGGCTGCACCTGACCATGCAGGGCATCGGCTTCGTCGGAGACGTACCCGAAGACGACGTACACGACATCGCCGCAGCGGCACACGGACGACTGGCCTCCGTACCCGCCTTCGACCTCACCCTCGGCACCCCCGTCGTCGACCCCGAGGCCATCCTCGTCCCCGCACGGCCCGCCACACCCGTCCACACCGTCCGCGACGCCATCAGATCCGCCATCGCCGAAATCCGGGACGTACCCGAAAACGCCGACGGATTCACCCCCCACCTCTCCCTCGCCTACAGCAACACCACAGGCCCCACCACACCCTTCGAGAACGCACTCACCCACACCCACATCCCCGAAGCACAAGCCCACATCACCCACGCCGAACTCATCGTCATCCACCGCGACAACCGAATGTACGAATGGGAGACACACACCCGCGTACCCCTCGGTCAGCACGCGGCGCGCGAAGGGACGAGCAACTGACCGAGGCGGAGCCGAAGGCGCTGGCCGCACTGGGACCCCTGCGCTCTCCACGACCTGCTCGTCCCGCGACTCGCGCGCCGCGTCGAACAGGCCGTCACCGCCGGACGAGACGGGCGGCCCGCTACCTGGAACGCGGCATGACGCGTCAGGCCCAGAGCTGGCCCTGGAGTGTCTCGATCGCCGCCTCCGTGGTGGCGGCGGTGTAGACGCCCGTCGACAGGTACTTCCAGCCGCCGTCGGCCACGACGAACACGATGTCGGCGCTGCGGCCCGCCTTGACCGCCTTGTCGCCGACGCCGATCGCGGCGTGGAGGGCCGCGCCCGTGGAGATGCCCGCGAAGATGCCCTCCTGCTGGAGGAGGTCGCGGGTGCGGCGGACCGCGTCCGCCGAGCCGACGGAGAAACGGGTGGTGAGGACGGCGGCGTCGTACAGCTCGGGGACGAAGCCCTCCTCCAGGTTGCGCAGCCCGTAGACCAGGTCGTCGTAGCGCGGCTCGGCGGCCACGATCGCGACGTCCGGGACGTGTTCGCGCAGATAGCGGCCGACGCCCATCAGGGTGCCGGTGGTGCCGAGGCCCGCCACGAAGTGGGTGACCGAGGGGAGGTCGGCGAGGATCTCCGGGCCCGTGGTCGAGTAGTGCGCGTTCGCGTTCGCCGGGTTGCCGTACTGGTAGAGCATCACCCAGGTCGGATTCTGCGCCGAGATCTCCTTCGCCACGCGGACGGCGGTGTTGGAGCCGCCGGCCGCCGGAGACGAGATGATCTCGGCTCCCCACATCGCGAGCAGTTCGCGCCGTTCCTGGCTGGTGTTCTCCGGCATGACGCAGACGATGCGGTAGCCCTTGAGGCGGGCCGCCATCGCGAGGGAGATGCCGGTGTTCCCCGAGGTGGGTTCGAGGATCGTGCAGCCGGGGGTGAGCCGGCCGTCCTTCTCCGCCTGCTCGATCATATGGAGCGCCGGGCGGTCCTTGATCGAGCCGGTCGGGTTGCGGTCCTCCAGCTTCGCCCAGATGCGGACGTCGTCGGAGGGGGACAGCCGGGCCAGCCGGACCAGCGGCGTATTGCCGACGGCCGCGAGTGGGGAGTCGTAACGCATCGTGGGTCAGCGCATTCCGCCGGCGACCGCCGGAAGGATGGTGACGCTGTCGCCGTCGGTGACCTTGGTGGCGATGCCGTCGATGAAGCGGACGTCCTCGTCGTTGAGGTAGACGTTCACGAAGCGGCGCAGCTGGTCGCCGTTCTCCTTGTCCACGAGGCGGGCCTCGATGCCCGTGTGCCGGGTCTCCAGGTCGGCGAAGAGCTCGGCGAGCGTACCGCCATGGGCCTCGACGGCCTTCTCGCCGCCGGTGTACGTACGCAGGATGGTCGGAATGCGGACCTCGATGGCCATGGGGTGGACTCCAGTCGACAGTCGAAGAGGCGGGGGCGCGGCTCGGCCCCCCGCGCCAGGGGCGGTGGATCGGAAGGTCCGGACGGGAAGGGTCCGGCGGTGCTGGGTACTCGGGTCTCAGAACGGGCTCAGGGCACGGATCAGGACACGCTCAGGTACACATCGCGCTGGCGAGACGGCACAGGTCGACATGGAGCCGCGCGACGAGCAGTACGGCACCGCTCCGCGTCCTGTCACTCATGTCGTGGAGAACCATGCGGTCATCGTAACGATTCCCCATCCGGGATTCGGAATGGCATCTCGCATGGCGGACGGTTGACGCTCACCTGTCGGACGAAGGAGCGTCGAAACCGCCCAAAAGCCTCCTGAGGAGGTTCGACGAGTCCTCGGGATGTGTGGCCCTACGGCAGGCCCGGCGGGAGGTATGTGATCGTGGGCGCGCCCGTCCTCGGGTGGATCGCGACCTCGGCCGTCACCCCGTACACCTCCGCCAGCAGCTCGGCCGTGAGCACCTCCCCCGGCGGTCCCGAGGCGACGATCCGGCCGCCTTGCAGGACATGGATCCGGTCGCAGTAGTACGCGGCGAGATTGAGGTCGTGCAGGGCGAGCAGGTTCGTGGTGCCCAGCTCCCGCACCAGGCCGAGGATCTCCAGCTGGTACCGGATGTCGAGATGGTTGGTGGGCTCGTCGAGGACGAGCAGCGCCGGGCGCTGGACCAGGGCGCGGGCGACCAGGGCGCGCTGGCGTTCCCCGCCGGAGAGGGACGGGAAGGACCGGCGGGCCAGGTCGGCGATGCCGAGCCGGTCCAGCGCCTCGTCGGCGGCGCGGCCGTCGGCGGCGGTGTCGGACTCCCAGAAGCGCTTGTGCGGGGCCCGGCCCATCAGCACGATCTCGCGGACCGTGAGTTCGAACTCGGGCCTGCTCTCCTGCGGGACGGTCGCGATCCGCCGAGCCCGGTCCTTGGGGCCCATGGCGAGCAGGTCGGCGCCGTCGAGGGCGAGGCTGCCGGCCGTGGGGCGCAGGGTGCCGTAGACGCACCGCAGGAGGGTCGTCTTGCCGCTGCCGTTGGGGCCGACGAGTCCGGCGGTCTCCCCGGGGCGGATGTCGAGGTCGGCGCCGTCGACGAGGAGGCGTCCCGCGACGGCGTACGACAGTCCGCGCACCGCCAGTTCGGCGGCGGATCCGGGTACGGGCCGCGCCGTCGGACCGGGGCTCGGGGTCGTGTCCGGGGTCATGTACGGCCTCCTTCGGCGCCGTCGACCGGGCGGCGGCGCATCAGCCACAGGAACAGCGGGCCGCCGATCAGCGCCGTCAGCACCCCGACCGGGACGTCCTGCGGCGCGGCGACGGTACGGGCCCCGAGGTCGGCGACGACGAGCGCGACGGCGCCCGCGAGCGCGGCCACCGGCAGCAGGGCCCGGTGCGAGGCGCCGACCAGGAGGCGGGCCGCGTGCGGGACCATCAGGCCGATGAAGCCGACCGCGCCGCTCGCCGCGACGAGGACCGACGTCACCAGGGACACCAGGACGAAGACGGCGGCCCGGAAGCGGGCGACGTCGAGGCCGAGCACGGTCGCGCCCTCCTCCCCCACCAGCAGCAGGTCCAGCGGGCGGGCGAGGGCCAGCAGCAGCGGCAGCAGCAGGCCGACCACGAGGGTGGACAGCCATACGGAGTCCCAGCGGGCGCTGCCGAGACCGCCGAGCGACCAGTACAGGGCCTCCCGGAAGTGCTCGGGGCGGGAGGAGGCGACCAGGACGAGGGTCGTCAGCGCCGTGAAAACGTAGCTGATGGTGACCCCGGCGAGGACGAGCCGGGTCCCGGTCATCCCGCCGTCGTGCCGGGCCAGGCCGTAGACGAGGAGGAGCGCCGCGAACGCGCCCGCGAAGGCGCCCGCGGGCAGCGCCACGGCGGTGGTGGCGCCGATGCCGAGAACGAGGACGAGCACCGCGCCGGTGGACGCCCCGGAGGAGATCCCGAGCAGGAAGGGGTCGGCGAGGCGGTTGCGGACGAGGGCCTGGAGGACGGTGCCGACGACCCCGAGTCCGGCGCCGACGACGACACCCAGGAGGACGCGGGGCAGCCGGACGTCCAGCACGATCGTCCGGAACGGGCTGGGCTCGGCGCCCGGGAGCAGCGCCGCGACGACCTCGCCGGGCGGGATGCGTACGGAACCGAGCGCGAGGGCCGCGAGTACGGCGGCGGCCAGCGCGCCGAGCAGCCCCACGGCCACCGCCCCGAACCGCAGCCGGGACGGGGTCCCGGCCGCGGTCGTGTCCGCCGGCGTGGACGAGGGCGTGGACGAGGGCGTGGACGAAGGCGCGGCGGTCTTGGTCAGCACGACCCGGGGCGCGGCCGTGTCCGGCTCCGGGGCGCGGGGACCGGGTACGGCCGCCGCCCCCGGGACCGGGGCCGGGGACGGGCCGGGCCCGTCCGGTGCCGCGGGCGTCATCGGGTGAGCTGCGGGGCCAGCTTGGCGATCGCGTCCGGCGCGCGGACGCCGACGACCGCGTCCGAGAGCGGCAGGACGGCGAACTTCTTGTTCTTGATCGCCGGGACGTCCTTCAGCGCCGGGTCCTCCAGCAGCCGCTGCTTCTTCTGTTCGAGGCTCGTGGCGCCGTAGTCGTAGATCACGATCACCTCGGGCTTACGGGCCACGACCTGCTCCCAGGTCGCGTCGCCGAAGCTCTTGGGGATGTCGGCGAAGACGTTCCGGCCGCCCGCGCGGGCGATCAGCTCGTTGCCGATGCCCTTGCCGCCGACGGTGAACGCGGTCTTGTCGCCGCTGTCGTAGACGAACACGGGCACCGGTGCGGCCTGCGTCTTCTTCAGCCCGGCCGCGGTCTTCGCGACCGTCGACCTGGAAGCGGCGATCCACTTCTCGGCCCGGTCGCGGACGCCGAAGGTGCGGCCGACCTCGTCGATCTCGCGGTAGACGTCGTCGAGGGTCGTCCGCTTCTCGGTGCAGTACTCCAGATTGAGCCGGGAGTCGATACCGGACTTCTTCAGCTCCTCGCGGGTCCGGCCGTCCTTGGCCTCGAAGGCGCTGGCGTAACCGCCGTAGACGAAGTCGGGGTTCGCGGCGAGGAGCTTCTCCTTGGAGGGATACTCCTTGGCGATCACGGGGACCGACTCGTACGCCTTCGCGTAACGCGGGAGCACCTTGTCGTCGAGATAGGCGGTGCCGACGAGGGACTTCTCCAGGCCCAGCTCCAGCATGATCTCGGTGACGTGCTGGTTCATCGTGACGACCCGCTCCGGGGGCGCCTTGTACGTGGTCTTCACACCGCAGTTGTCGACGGTGTACGGGAACCCGGCGGCCGAGGCACCGGTCTTCCCCGCGTCGGAGCCGGACTTGGAACCGGAACCGGAATCCGAACCGCCGCAAGCGGTGAGGACAAGGGGGAGCAGCGCCGCTGCCGTACCGGCTATGAGGGTACGGCGGCGGGACGGGCGTCCGGACATGCTGATGGCCTCCTCCGGGGATTTCCGCGTCCCCTGGGTGGTGGAAGAGGGCGATGGGTCAGTTCCTGGCTGACGGCCGCGGACATGGGCTGGTAGGCACGTGTCAACGACCGGTTCACAGTGGCGGGACCGCACCGGATTCGCACCGGCTTCCTGGGTCCCACCGCCCCGTATGGAATTGAAGCTGCCGGGTCAGTATGCCTTGACGACCCGGATCTCCTCCTCCGTGACCTCTCCGTTCACGATCCGGAACGAGCGGAACTGGAACGGCCCGGCCGCGTCGGAGTCCGCCGTGGAGACCAGGACGTAGTGCGCGCCGGGCTCGTTGGCGTAGGTGATGTCGGTACGGGACGGATACGCCTCGGTCGCCGTGTGCGAGTGGTAGACGATCACCGGCTCCTCGCCGTTGTCGTCCATCTCGCGGTACAGCTTCAGCAGATCGCCGGAGTCGAACTCGTAGAACGTGGGCGACCTGGCCGCGTTGAGCATCGGGATGAATCGTTCCGGCCGGTCGCTGCCCTCGGGGCCCGCGACCACGCCGCACGCCTCGTCGGGGTGGTCGGCCCTGGAGTGCGCGACGATCCGGTCGTAGAGGTCCTGGGTCAGGGTCAGCATGCGGATCAGGATAAGCGGGGGCCGTCCGGACGGCGGAAGGGCCGGTCCGTATCGTGCCGCGATACGGACCGGCCCTTCTCGCATACCGGACGGCCGGACGGCTCAGCGCTTGGCGAAGGCCGCGCCGTCCGGGTTCTTCGCCCGCAGGACGAGATACGAGACCAGCAGGACGAGGGCCCAGAGCGGGGCCACGTACAAGGAGATCCTGGCGTCCTTGTCGATGCCCATCAGCACGATCACCAGGCCGATGAAGGCCAGGGCGAACCAGCTCGTCCAGGGCGCGCCGGGCGCCTTGAAGGAGGACTCGGCGACCTCGCCGCGAGCGACCTTGGCGCGGTAGCGGATATGGCTGACCAGGATCATGACCCAGGCCCACATACCGGAGATCGTGGCAAAGGAGACGATCTTGTGGAAGGCGTCGCCGGGCCACTGGTAGTTGATCCAGACACCGATCAGCATCAGGCCCGCGGAGAAGGTCGTGCCGATCAGCGGGGTGCCGTGCTTGGTGAGCCGGGTGAAGATCCTGGGGCCCTGGCTGTTGAGCGCGAGGTCGCGCAGCATCCGGCCGGTGGAGTACATCCCGGAGTTGCAGGACGACAGGGCCGCCGTGAGGACGACGAAGTTGACGATGCCCGCGCCGATCTGGAGGCCCATCTGGTCGAACGCGGCGACGAACGGCGAGACGCCCGGCTGGAAGTTGGTCCAGGAGACCACCGACAGGATCATGATCAGGGCGCCGACGTAGAAGACGGCGATCCGCCACGGCACGGTGTTGATGGCCTTGGGGAGGGTCTTCTCCGGGTCCTTGGACTCACCGGCGGTGACGCCGACCAGTTCGACCGCGAGGAAGGCGAACATCACGATCTGGAGGGTCATCAGCGTGCCGCCGAGGCCCTTGGGGAAGAAGCCGCCGTCGCTCCAGAGGAGGGAGAAGGAGGCGGTGTCCCCGGCGTCGGTGAAACCGAGGGTGATGATTCCGGCGCAGATCAGGATCATGCCGATGATGGCGGTCACCTTGATCATGGAGAACCAGAACTCCAGCTCGCCGAAGATCTTCACGGAGATCAGGTTGGCGAGATAGAGGATGATCGTGAAGCCCAGGGCCGAGATCCACTGCGGGACGTCGAACCAGTACGTCATGTACTCGGCCGCCGCGGTCACCTCGGTCATCCCGGTGACGACCCAGAAGAGCCAGTACGTCCAGCCGGTGGCGAAGCCCGCGAAGGGGCCGACGAACTCGCGCGCGTACTCGGAGAACGAGCCCGCGACGGGGCGGTACATCAGCAGTTCGCCGAGGGCCCGCATGATGAAGAAGATGACGACGCCCGCGATGGCGTACGCGAGGATGAGACTGGGCCCGGCTTTGGAGATTCCCTTGCCCGCGCCGAGGAAGAGACCGGTTCCGATGGCTCCGCCGATGGCGATCATCTGGATCTGCCGGGCACCGAGTGCCCGGTGGTAACCCTGGTCTTCGGCGGTGGCCGCCGGGGCCCCGGCCGGTTTGCCCGGCCCGTCCTTGGTGTCGTCGACCTGCACCGAGGTCATAAGCTGCTGCGCCCTTCTCTCCATGCCGATCCGCGTCCGCCGCGCCCCCCGGCGTGTCGGCTGCGGATCAGTTCCTGATCCCCCCGGATATGGATGGAGTGCCACCGGCGGTCCGCCGGCTCAAGCGCCTCCAGGGGCATGGGTGGCGCCCCTGGCGGTCGTGAAGATTTATCACGGTCCTTACAAAGATCGATCCGGCTTCTTGTGCCTTATCCCACATCCAGAACCGGACAAAAGCATCCCCGGCGAGCAAAGCACCCCGGGGATGTCATGCGATCGTTATTCGGATTTGAGCGTCCGTTGAGCGAACAACCGAACGGACGGACGGTTTACGGAGCCGGCGGCGCCCGGAGACCTCGAAGGGCCCGGAGGGCCTGGCGGACCTGGCGGACCCGGGGGCGCGAGGGACCCGCGGGCGCGGCCGGGCGGAACCCCGGCCGCGTCCGGATCACAGGACAGCGGCGGTCAGGACGGCGACGGCCAGGACCGCGAGGGTCAGGGCAGCAGGGTGCCGACGAGGGTCTCCTGAAGGACCCCGAGCCAGAGATAGGCCATCACCATCGGCTTGCGCGGATCGTCGTCCGCGAGGCGGTACAGCGCGCTCTCGTCGCCGTCCTCCTCGGTGATCTCCAGCCGGGCCCCGATCGTCAGCCGCAGATCGTTGAGGGCGCCCAGCCAGTAGCGGCACTCGTCCGGAGGCAGCTTCAGTACGGCGGCGGAGTCGCCGGACGGCTCCAGCGCGTCCAGCGCGCGGACGACGGCGAGCGCGTTGGCCCGTTTGCCCGCCCGCAGATCGTTCTCGGTGTAGCGGCGGAACTCGGAGGACGCCGCGAGCAGCTCCTCCTCGGTCATCCCGGGCCCCTTGCCGCCGGGCGCCCGGGGCGCCGTGTCGGGCCCCCGGTAGGCGTCGGGGAAGAGCCGGGCAAGCGCCGGGTCGGACGGCGCCTCCGTCGGTCCGTCGGCGAACAGCGCGGCCAGCGGGTCCTCGCCCTCGACCGGCTCGTCACCGGGCCCGATCAGCTCCAGCAGCTGGACCGTGAGGGAGCGCAGGATGGAGATCTCGACGTCGTCGAGCGCGACGGCGGCACCGCCCCCGGGCACCGGCTCGAAATGTCCCGGCATCAGCCGCGGTCCTGGGTGAGGGTCGCCCACAGGCCGTATCCGTGCATCGCCTGCACGTCGCGCTCCATCTCTTCACGGCTGCCGCTGGAGACCACGGCGCGGCCCTTGTGGTGGACGTCGAGCATCAGTTTGCGGGCCTTGTCCTTGGAGTAGCCGAAGTACGCCTGGAAGACATAGGCGACGTAGCTCATCAGGTTCACGGGGTCGTTGTGGACGAGCGTCACCCACGGCACGTCGGGTTCGGGAACGGCGGCGGTCTGCTCCGCCGACTCGGGTCGCGTGATCTCAGTGGGAGCAACACTCACCCGATCCATGCTGCCACCCAAGACGCCCGTACGCATAAACGACTCCCCATTTCGTCAGAGTGACGAAATGTGGGGTAGCATCTGGCCATGGCTGGATCGCCCGGTCCGTACGGGCGTTCGACGGCGCACTCCGCCAGGGGCGGGGAACGGCGCAGAAAGCGTGAGGTCGAGTCTTGTGAACACCGCTGACCTGGGTCTCCCGGTCGACGTACCCTCCACGGCCCTCTTCACCGACCAGTACGAATTCACCATGGTGCAGGCCGCGCTCCGGGCGGGTACGGCGCACCGGAGGTCCGTTTTCGAGGTCTTCACCCGGCGGCTGCCCGAGGGGCGGCGCTACGGCGTCGTGGCGGGCACCGGACGGGTCCTGGACGCGGTGGAGAACTTCCGCTTCGACGCGGACGTACTGGAGTTCCTGCGGGAGCGGGAGATCGTGGACGGGCCGACGCTGGAATGGCTGGCCTCGTACCGCTTCCGCGGTGATGTGTGGGGCTATCCGGAGGGCGAGGTCTACTTCCCCGGCTCGCCGGTCCTGCGGGTGGAGGGCACCTTCGCGGAGTGCGT
The DNA here is from genome assembly GCF_042753905.1 of Streptomyces sp. NPDC059248. Lineage (NCBI taxonomy): Bacteria > Bacillati > Actinomycetota > Actinomycetes > Kitasatosporales > Streptomycetaceae > Streptomyces > Streptomyces sp. NPDC059248. The sequence continues at coordinate 100,571 of NZ_JBHYZV010000003.1, forward strand.
CCTGCTGGAGACGGTGATCCTCTCCATCCTCAACCACGATTCGGCGATCGCCGCCGCGGCCTCCCGGATGGCCACGGCCGCCGGCGGCCGGCGGCTGATCGAGATGGGCGCGCGGCGGACCCACGAGCTGGCCGCGGTGGCGGCGTCCCGGGCGGCGTACGTCGGCGGCTTCGACTCCACGTCGGATCTGGCGGCCGGGTTCCGGTACGGCATCCCCACGGTCGGTACCAGCGCCCACGCCTTCACCCTGCTCCACGACAACGAGCGGGACGCCTTCCGGGCGCAGGTCGACTCCCTGGGCCGGGGGACGACGCTGCTGGTGGACACGTACGACGTCGCCGAGGCCGTCCGGACCGCGGTGGAGATCGCGGGTCCCGAGCTGGGCGCGGTACGGATCGACTCCGGGGACCTGCTGCTGGTGGCCCACCGGGTGCGGCAGCAGCTCGACGAGCTGGGCGCCCGCCATACGAAGATCACGGTCACCTCGGATCTCGACGAGTACGCCATCGCGTCGCTGGCCGCGGCGCCGGTGGACGCGTACGGCGTGGGCACCCAGCTGGTGACCGGCAGCGGTCACCCGACGTGCTCGATGGTCTACAAGCTGGTCGCGCGGGCCCGGGGCGAGGGCCCCGACGCGCCGCTGGAGCCGGTGGCGAAGAAGTCCGTGGGCGGCAAGGCGTCGGTCGGCGGGCGCAAGTGGGCGGCCCGGCGGCCGGACGCGGAGGGCGTGGCCGAGGCGGAGGTCGTCGGCACCGGACCCGTACCGGACGATCTGGTCCGTCACCAGCTGCTGGTCGAGCTGGTCCGGGGCGGCGAGATCGTGGCCCGGGAAACGCTCGACGTACCGCGCGAGCGGCACCGGGCGGCCCGGGGCGCGCTGCCGATGTCCGCGGCGCAGCTGTCGCGGGGCGAGCCGGTGCTGCCGACGGAGTACATCTGAGGGGAAGGCCCCGGCCCGCGCGGGCCGGGGCGTCCGCGTGAAAGGCGGGGCGCGGGGGGTGTGAGGGCCCGCGCCGGGGGGACGCTCCTGGATGAAGGGTCCGGCCCGCGCCGCTTACCCGGCGGCGGCGGTCGGGTAGCGCACCCCGCGCCGGGCCACCCCGTCACGTTCCGGCGGCGGTTCGCCGAACCGTCACCGAAACCTTTCTTCGAACCCCGAACCCCGAACCCCGTTCCCCGAACCCCGTTCCTCGATTCCCGTTCCCCGCTTCCGAAGGACTACCGCCATGCACCGCGCGCTGATCGTCGTCGATGTCCAGAACGATTTCTGCGAGGGCGGCAGCCTCGCGGTCGCGGGGGGTGCCGGGGTCGCGGCGGCGATCACCGACCTGATCGGTGCGAGCACCCCCGCGTACCGCCATGTGGTGGCCACCCGTGACTTCCATGTCGACCCGGGCGACCACTTCTCGGACACGCCCGACTACGAGACGTCGTGGCCGGTCCACTGTGTCGCGGGCACGGAGGGCGCGGGCTTCCATCCGAACTTCGCCCCGGCCGTCGCGTCCGGCGCGGTGAACGCGGTCTTCGACAAGGGCGCGTACGCGGCGGCGTACAGCGGCTTCGAAGGCGCGGACGAGAACGGCACCGGGCTCGCGGCGTGGCTGCGGGCGCAGGGTGTGACGGAGGTCGATGTGGTGGGTATCGCCACCGACCACTGCGTCCGGGCGACGGCGCTGGACGCGGCGCGGGAGGGTTTCACCACCCGGGTCCTGCTCGATCTGACCGCCGGGGTCTCGAAGGAGCGCACCGCGTGGGTGCTGCCGGAGCTGCGGGACGCGGGTGTCACGCTGACGGGCGAACCGGTGGTGTCACGCTGACGGGAGAGCCGGTCGCGTGACGCCGGCGGGCGAGCCCGTGGTGTGACGCCCGCCCTCACCGCGCCCGCCCGCGCTCACCGCCCTCAGACCCAGCTGCCCCGCAGCGGGCTCCGGAAGGGATGCCAGAGGACGGAGACGGGCGCCTCGTGGGGCCGCCAGAGCAGCCCGTCCGGGTGGTGCAGGACCGCCGTGATCTCGTCCGGGGTCGGCGGTTCCGCGTTCCCCCGCAGATAGACCGCTCGGAGCCCCAGATTCCGCAGCCGGGTGAGGGCGCGGGCCCGGTTCGCGGCATGGACCAGGAACCGGGCGGCCCGGCCGTCGTCCAGCGGGCTGGGCAGGTTGAGCGCGACCACGACACTGCCGTTCGGCAGTCTGCTGAATCCTCCGCCGGGCATGGTGTACCACTCCCCCGTGGGTGCGTCGGCCGGCGTCCGCCGGTCGGTGCGGAAGCCGGGTGTCAATAAGAGGCGGTCACCACGCACCTAAACACGATCGGCCGCCGCCCGCTAGAGGGCGACGGCCGATCATGCTTTGACCTGCAATTTTGCTATTTACTTGGTCGACGGACCAACCTTTACGGTGATCGTTTCACCGCTCCTCGGCTCCCGCAGGATCGAGATCTTGGTGTTGGTGTCAGTTACCTTCACACTGCCCGTCGGGTTCTCGGCGTGCCAGTAGACGCCCTTGCGGTCGTCGAAGACGCTGTTGCCCGGCCGGGCCGGGATCGTCGTCGGTACGCCGTTCTTGTGCAGCGTGACCTCGTCGTACGGCCGGGTCGAGAACGTCGAGTCGAACGTCTGGATGCGGTTGCGCATCACCGTACCGTCGGACCACTTCAGCGGTACGGCGTTCGCGTCGATCGGCAGGATCTGACCGCTCCCGGGGTGGACTCCGGTGTTGTTGTCCCGCTGGAAGGTGTCCCAGTACCAGATCATCAGGCCGTTCTGGTACGGGAAGTGCTCGACCCAGCGGTTCAGCGGCGCGGGGAAGCCGAAGTTGTACGGGCCGACCTTCAGACCGTGGTCGTACGAGACGTACTGGCGGTTCTCCGCGAGGTAGTACTGCTCGTAGTCCTTGGTGAAGGAGTCGCCGATCCGGCTGAAGCCGGCCTTCGTCCAGCCCGCGTCGTCGGTCTCGGCGCCGTCCGTGAAGAGCGGCGCGCCGTCGGCCGTGACGGTGATCTTGTCGGCGGTGAAGCCCTTCTCCGCGGTGGCGCCGTCCGTCCGGTAGTGGAACCGGAGGTCGATCTTCTTGCCGGCGTAGGCGTCCAGCGGATAGACCAGCGCGCGGTGCGCCCCGGAGCGGCCGGTGAGCGCCGGGCGGTCGCCCGCGTCCCGGGTGATGGGCCGGCCGTCCGCGGTGCCGTCGACGGCGGTCCAGTTGGCGCCGCCGTCCGTGGAGACCTCCGTATAGAGGTAGTCGTATCCGGACTCGATCTGCCACCAGGCCGACAGGTTCAGGGACGCCGACGACTTGCCGGTGAGGTCGACCGGGCGGGTCAGGGTGTTGCGCAGATCGTCGCCCATGTCGCTCCACCACTGGCGGGTGCCTTCGGCGGGCGCCACGACCGGGGTGGTGCCGGGCTTCTTCGGCAGTTCGACGATGAGCGCCTGGGGCCGCTTGGTGTTGTAGGCGGAGACCCCGAGGGTGTGGACGGAGTCCGTCGCCGCCCGGCCCTTGGTGTAGTTGAGCCAGCCCAGCTGGAGCTTGTCCCAGGCGGTCATGTCGCCGGGCAGATCGCCGATGGCCTCCTTGCCGCGGCCGAGCCACGAGCCGGAGGACATCAGGCTCCAGAAGCCGGTGGAGTTCTCGCCGCGCCCGGAGTAGTCGTACAGGTCGGGGAGTCCGAGGTCGTGGCCGTACTCGTGGGCGAAGACGCCGAGTCCGCCGTTCTCGGGCTGGACCGTGTAGTCGCCGACCCAGATCCCGGTGGTGCCGATCTGGGTGCCGCCCGCCTTGTTGTTCGCGGGCCCGGTGCGGCCGTTGTCGTCGCCGTAGGCGTACCAGCGGTGCGCCCAGATGGCGTCGGTGCCCTGGGCGCCGCCGCCCGCGGACTCGTCCTCGCCGGCGTGGACGAACTGGAAGTGGTCGAGATAGCCGTCGGGCTCGTTGAAGTTGCCGTCGGCGTCGAAGTCGTAGCGGTCCCAGACGTCGTACTGCTTCAGATCGGCGGTGATCTGCTCGTCGGTACGGCCCTGTGCCTTCTGGTCGGCGGCCCAGGCGTTGACGCCGTCGCGCACCGCGTCCCAGACGCTCTTGCAGGTGCTCTCGCCGCAGAAGTTGGAGCCGTAGCGGGCCTCGTTCCACTCGACCTTGACCCAGTCGGAGACCGTGCCGTCCACCGAGTAGCGGCCCGATGACGCCTTCTCGAAGTACGTCTTCACGGACTGCTTGGTCCGGCCCTGGGCGTCCTTGCCGGTACCGAAGTACAGGTCCTGGAAGTGGGCGCGGTTGTAGTCCGCCTTCCAGTCGGTCGCGTTGTCCTTCGTACGGTCCGGCTGCTTGATCTTGTTGTGCAGCGGTCCTGGCGTACCGCCGTACTTCTTCACCGGCGGCGCGGGTCCGTCGGGCCCGTCCGGGTCGTACATCGTGGTGTCGTCGACCTTGTCGCCGAACTCCAGCAGGATCGTGAAGATCTTGTCGGTCTTCTCCCGGCCCAGCTCGACGTACTTGCCCTTGTCGAGCTTGACGACCTTGGACGCGCCGCGCCGCTCGACGGTCGACTCGCCGCTGATGACCTGCTCCAGCGCCGTCGCGCGCTGCTGGGCCTGCCGCTTGCTGAACGGCCCGTCGAGGTCGTGGTCCACATGGTCCTTGCCGGGCGCCGGATCATGGCGCTCGATCGGCGCGGCGGCCGGGGCCGCGGCGGACCCGGTGCTCCGGTCCTCCGCCTGTGCGGTGCCGTACGCCGATGCCGTGGCGGCGGTCGCGGCGAGCGCGACGACGACCGCGGACATCCTGAGGGACCGTCCGCGGCCGTTTCTCGTGGTGGTCACGTGAGCCAAATCCTCCCCCGCGCCCCGGGCGCCGCGGATCCAGAAAAATGGGGGGTTGAAAGGGGGTTGATGGGACCGTCCGGGCGGGGGTCGCGTCTCAAGTGACCGCATTCGACCGTACGTACGGAAGAAAAGACAGTCCTTGACTTGGACATACCAACTGCCCTATGCGGGAGTGGAATTCCGGTATCCGGACGGTGACTACCGGCCGCGGCACCGGTCGCGGTGCGGTGACCCTCCGTCGACGGACGGAGACGGCCGCCGGTCAGAGCGTTGCGGGCCGGGTACCGAAGGCGATTTCAGGCCAGTCGGTACGGGGGTATCGGGCACTCGCCCCCGGGCGTGGCGGACCTCGCCCCGGGGAGGTTTCGCGACCGGGGCGGCGCGGGTACGGACTCCTCGGCCGCGGGTACGCGGAGACCGCAACGGGAACCCTCGGTACGGGCCGGGGCAGCGCCGGGACCGGATGTCAAGGGGTGTGAACCCGTGCGCCCCCCATGCTCCGGCGGTGGGTACGGAGGCACGCTTACCGTCCCGACCCGGAGGGCATCCAGCACCGTAGAGTCTCTTGACAGTGCGACCGTGTCGAGCGACACCCCCCGAGCTGTTCTTCCTTCTGTCGTGAGGACGGATCCCGTCATGCCGCGTCCGACTGCCGCACAGATCGCCTCCGGTTCGGCCACCGTCGTCTTCTCGGCGCTCGCCCTGCTGCTCTTCACCCGTACCGACCACGCCGTCGGCGTCGCCGCGATCGGGGTGGTCTCGATGGCCCTCGGTCTGCTGGTCGCCACGGCGCTGCCGATGAGCCGGGCGCTCAGGGCGGCCGGGGCGAACCGCCCCGCCGCCCCCGCCACCAGCGCGTCGTCGCCGGCCCGGCCCCGGGCGCATGCCGGGGCCGGGGCGGACTCCGGCCTCAGGTAGCCCCGCCGGGACCGGTGCCGGGCGCGGGGCCGGTCCCCTCGGGAACCTGGACCACCACGGTCTTGGCCGCCTTGTCGTGCAGACCCTGCCGATAGGGCTTGTCGGCGATGATCGTGATGATGATGACGAGCCACCAGACGCAGAAGCAGCAGACGAGCGCGGGCACCCACAGCACGGCCGCGCGGATCAGCGCCGCGCCGGTGTCCGGGGTGCTGCCGTCGTTGAGCATGGCGACCCGCAGCCGCAGCAGCTTCTTGCCGATGGTCTGGCCGGTCCGCTTCACCATGAGCGTGTCGTAGGCGACATAGGCGACGAGGGAGATCAGCGACCAGAGCCACTGACGCCCCGTGTTGAGGTCGCTGGTGATGTCGTTCCAGTCGTCACCGCTGCCCGAGGTGGACCAGCCGCCGGCCAGCAGCGAGATCAGGAACAGCGGAATGAAGATGATCAGCGCGTCGATCACCCGGGCGGCGAGCCTGCGCCCGAAGTCGGCGAGCGGAGGCATGCCCGCGAGCGGATCGGGGGTCCCGCCGTACGGGCCACCGCCGTAGGGACCGCCGCCGTACGGGGGCGGCGGAGTACCGCCCGCGCCGCCGTAGGGGCCCGTTCCGCCGTACGGACCACCGCCCTGGCCGGGACCGTACGGTGAACCGGGCGGTGGGCCCTGCGGCGGCGGGGGCGGCGGCTCACCCGACGGCGGCTGCTGCCCGGGCGGCGGCTGCCACGACGGCGGCTGCTGCGGCGGCTCGGAACCACCGCCCTGCCCGCCGGAGCCCGGCGGCTGCTTGCGGAACGGATCGTTCTCGGGCGGGCCGTCGTGCCCGGGGCCGCCCGGTCCGGGGGGCGGTGGCTGATCGTTGCTCATGACGGCAGTGCAACCCGTGCCCGGGATCCCCGCAAAAGGACGCACGCCGTTCGGGGGACGGCGGCGCCTCGGGCCGGCGGGACCCGGTCAGCCCTGGACGAAGGTGCGCGCGGCCTTGTCGTGCCAGCACTGCCGCCAGGGCCGGTCGAAGAGGCACCACACCACATTGACCACGCCCAGGACGATCAGCCCTAGTACCCCGTAGACGAGCCAGCGGCGCAGGGCGGCGCCGAACGTCGGCGGCTCGTGCGACTCGATGTCCACGACCGAGAGACCGCAGAGCTTCTTCCCGAGGGTACGGCCCCATTTGGCGGTCGGCAGCGCCTCGTAGAGCGCGCCGAGCACCAGGAGGGCGGCGAGCACCACACCGAACTGGACGCCGGTGGTGCCGTCCAGAAGCCAGACCGTGACGGTCTCCCCGGACTGCTTCGCCGCCTCGATCTTGCCGTCGATATGGTCCATCGCGCCGGTCACCATGGGGACGGCGACGGCGCCGACGAGCGCCCCGAGCACCACGGTGTCGATGAGCCGGGCCACGAGCCGCCGCCCGAGGCCGGCGGGCCGGGCCGCGGCCTGGGCCTGCGCGATGGCGAGGAAGGGGTCGTCGACGGGCGGCTTCCACGGAATGACCGGTCCGTCGGCGCTCGCGGCCGGCTGCGGGGCGGGGTGGGGCGCGGGCTGCGGAACCGGCTGCGGGACCGGCCGGGGCTGCTGCGCCCAGGACGCTCCGCCCCCGGCGGGCACCTGTGTCACGGGCGTCTGCCGCGCCGCCTGCTCGGGCACGACCGGCCGGGGCTGGACGTGGGGCTGGGGTTGCGGCTGGGGCTGGGGCTGCGGTTCGGGAGCCGGTACGGGTGCGGGCGCGGGCTCCCGTACCACCGGAAGCGGCGGGGGCGCGGCCTGGGCGGCCGGTTCCTGCGCCCGGGGACGTACGGCACGAATGGTGACCGTGCCGTCGGTCACGGGCCCGGCCGGTACGGACCGCTCGCCCACGCCCTCCGGCTCGGCCGGCGCGGCCGGAGTGGTGGGCGCGGTGGGCCGTACCGCCGTCGGATCGGCCCCACCGGACTGCGCCGGTACGCGTCCCTCCGCTCCCGGACTCCCCCAGGCGACCCGGTCGCCGTCGGCACCGAAGCCGCTCTGCCGCGAGGAGTCCGCCTGCCAGGCGCTGGCGGGCTCGGTCCTGACCGGCTGCCCTTCGGGCTCCTCGTCCAGGAAGACGGGCCCGGTCTCCTCCACGGCGGGCACCACGGGCTCGGCGACGGGTCCGGCCGCGACGGGTCCGGCGGGCACCGTCTCCCCGGCCCCGCCACCGCTTTCGTCCGCCGGAGCGGGCCGACTGGTGCCCGGCACCCAGGCCAGACCATTCCAATACCGAACATATCCAGGGATGGACGGATCGGGGTAGAAGCCCTGCGCGGGGCTGCCGTCGCCGCCGTTCGGGGTGGGGGCGCTCATCACCGTGGTCCCGTATCTCCTCGCGAGCCTGGTTGCAACCCTCCACATCTATCAGACCCTTGGCCCCACCCGGGCCCGTCCCACGGTAACGACCCCGAACCGGTGTGTCCGAAAGTGACCTGCGACGGCCTGTGACGGCCCGCGCCGCCCTACGACGGTGCGCTGTCCCGCCGGGGATGCGGCAGGGCGACGCCCCGGCCCACCACCAACGGACCGGCGTCGGCCGGGATGTTGTCGGCGAGCAGCGTGAACGCCTCGTCGAGCGAGTCGGTCTCGCCCAGCCCGGTGAGGGTCGGTACGCCCCGTACGTAGTACCGGTCGTTCTCCAGGTAGTAGACGGTGCCGCCGACGAGGCTGTAGGGCGATTCGCTGCTGAGGCTGAAGTACAGCACCCCGTGGCTGACGCCGACGAACAGACGGCGCAGACGCGGTTCGGCGTACGCGGCGCGGACCACGTCGAGACGGACCAGGTCGTCCGACTCGCCCTCCGCCAGCAGATACTCCCAGCGCGCCGCCACGATCTCCTCGGCGGTGAGGGTGGTGTCGTCCTGTTTCACGGGCTTCTCCTGATCGTGCGCTGTCGCCGGCCCGGCGACCGGGGCGGGGTCCGCCCCGATGGTGCCTCGATTCTCCCGTCCTGGAAAAAAATCTTCGCGAAGTCGCGTCATAGTCGGGCGGCGGGCCGCTCTCACCCGTGTGGGCCCGCGATGGGGCCCTTGGCGACGAGGAGAGAAGGCCCCCATGCACTCCGTGGTGGAACGCGAACTGGAGCTTCGGCTGGTGCTGTCGGCGGAGCGGAGCATCCCGGTGCCCGCGCGGCTGACGTATCGGACGGACGACCCCTATGCCGTGCATATCGCCTTTCATATCGGCTCGGATTCCCCGGTGAAGTGGACCTTCGCCCGGGAGTTGCTGGTGGAGGGGGTGTTCCGGCCGTGCGGGCACGGGGACGTACGGATCTGGCCGACCAAGATGGACGGGCGGAATGTGGTGCTGATGGCGCTCAGCTCACCGGACGGGGACGCGCTGCTGGAGGCGCCGTCGGCGGTGGTGTCGGCCTGGCTGGAACGGACGTTGCGGGTGGTGCCGCCGGGGGCCGAGTCCGGGAATCTCGGTATCGACGACGGGATCGCCGGGCTGTTGGCCCACCACTCGGCGGACGGGCGGGGCCGGTGCGGCGGTACCGAGGGGGACGCGGAGGACGGCGATGCGTGACGCGGATCGCGCGCGGGACGGGGCGTCCACGGCGCCCCGCCCCGTGAGAAGTCCGGTGCGCGGCGGATCAGACGGTGGTGGTCGTGCCCGGCGGGGTGAGGAACTCCAGCGCGTGGCCGTCCGGGTCGTCGACGTAGAAACCCCGGCTGCCCGAGCGGAGGTAGGTCGCCCCGGGCTCCTCGTGCCGGGGGTCGGCCCAGTACGGCAGGCCGCGCTCGACGACCTTCGCGAGGATGGTGTCGAAGAGGGTGTCCGGGACCTGGAAGGCCAGATGCTGGGAGACGATCTCCCCTTCGACGTCGAGATAGTCGAGGGTGAGGCCGTCCTCCAGGGTGAGGGCCGCGAAGGGGCCGTTCTCCCACGGCTCGGAGCTCTCGATGAGTTCGGCGAGGAACTCGGCGCCCCGGAAACGGTCGTGACTCCTGACGATGGTGTGGTCCAGACGGGCGGACATGGCTGCTCCTTCATCGGATTCGGGCGGCGGGCTGTGCTCCGTCGTGGCCGCGCCGGAGACCTCTCCACCGTAGGAGCGGCACCCCTTCCCGGACCATCGGGCCTTCGCCCTAGGGCGCTCGGCCCGCACTCGGACGCCGGGTGCTTAGTTCCTCAACTCCCCCCTCTCCGACCGGAGTCGGACGGCGCGGTGCCGGGTGGGGCTGATGCCGCGCAGCCGTTTGAAGGCGACGCTCAGGGCGAAGGCGTTGGCGTAGCCGACGCGGCGGGCGATCCGCTCCACCGTGTCGTCGGTACCGAGCAGCAGATCGGCGGCCGAGTCCACCCGCCAGGAGGCGAGGTACGTCATCGGGGGCTCGCCGACCTGCTCGGTGAAGTGCCGGGCGAGGGCCGCGCGGGAGACGCCGGTACGGACGGCCAGATCGGCGACGGTCCAGCGGTGGGCGGGCTGTTCGTGGAGGAGCCGCAGCGCCGGACCGGCGACGGGGTGCTCCCAGGCCCGGTACCAGGGCGGCGCCTCGGCGCCCGGGCGGTCGAACCAGGCGCGGAGGGCGGCCAGGAGCATCAGGTCGAGCAGCCGGTCCAGCATCGTACGGCGGCCGGGGCGCGGGGTGCCGATCTCGGTGGTGACCAGGTCGAACAAGGGCCGGTCGAAGTCGGCGGCGGGGACGACGAGGACCTCGGGCAGGGCCCGCAGCAGCCGGTCGCTCACCGTACCCGGGGCGTCGTAGGCGCCGCTGAGCAGGACCGCCTCGCTCCGGGGCGGCAGCCGGGGGGTGCGAGGGTCGCGGGGGTCCTCGCACCCGCCACCGTCATCGCCACCGCCACCGCCACCGCCACCGCCACCGCCACCGTGATCGTGACTCGCCGCCGGTTCGCCCGTGCCGACGACGATCTCCACACCCTCGCCCCCGGCGTCCGGCGGGCAGTACGCGGCGCCGGTGATCAGGGTGCGCGGCGGGGCCCCGGGATCATCGGCGACGGTGTACGCGGCCGGGCCCCGGACCACCGCGACATCGCCTTCCCCGACGGGCACCGGCTCCCCGGCGTCCGGCACGATCCATCCCGCGCCGCGCACCATCGCCAGCAGCGTCAGCGGCGCGCCCCCGTCGAGCCGCAGCGACCAGGGGCCGTCGAGGCAGGCGCAGCGGATCAGGGCGCCCCGCGCCCGTACACCGTCCAGCAGCTCCGCCATGACATCGACGCCGGACGTTTCCGTACCCAAAGGCAAAGCCATAGCCATACGGCCCAGGGTAAGACGCTGAGACATGGAACTGAGAGTGTGAGCGATGGATCGTCCAGCCGATCGGCGATTGGCTGGGGCCATGACACAGCAGACGACACAGCAGACGGCACAGGGGAATCAGGCCGCCCGGCACATCCTGGTCCTCGGCGGGACCGGTACCACCGGGCGCCGGGTCGCCGCCCGGCTCGGGGCCCTCGGTCACACCGTCCGGATCGGCTCCCGTTCCGGCGGGCCCGCGTTCGACTGGGCGGACGACACCACCTGGGGCCCGGTACTGGCCGGGATCGACACGGTGTATGTCGTACCGGCCGATGGCGAGCGGCTGACCAGGCCGTTCCTCGCCCGCGCCGAGGAGGCGGGCGTGGTGCGGGCCGTTCTCCTGTCGGGGCGCGGGGTGGACGTACCGGAGTACATGGGTGACGGAAATCCTTCAGGCGTGACCCATATCGACGGGGACGCGGCGATCCGGGAGACCGGACTGGAATGGACGGTGGTCCGGCCGACCTGGTTCGCGCAGAACTTCAGTGAGGGTTTCTTCCTGGACGCGGTCCGCTCCGGTGAGCTGCGGCTGTCCGCCGGGGACGGCGCGACGCCCTTCGTGGACGCGGAGGACATCGCGGATGTGGTGGTGGCGGCGCTGACCGGGGACGGGCACACCGGCCGGACGTACGAACTCTCCGGGCCGCGCGCCCTGACGTTCGCCGAGGCGGCGGCGGAGATCACCACCGCCTCGGGGCGCCCGGTGCGCTACACACCCGTGGATCCGGCGGAGTTCCGGGCGGGGCTGGTCGCCGACGGGTGGGGCGAGGAGGACGCCCGGTGGTACGACGACTCGCTCTCACCGCTGCGGCGGAACATGGACGCCCATCTCTCCGACGGCGTACGGGAGGCGCTGGGCCGGGCGCCCCGTGACTTCACCGCCTTCGTGACGGACGCGGCGAAGGCGGGGGCCTGGGACTGAGACCTCACAGGGCCCCGCACCCCGGGTCCCGGGGCGCGGGGGCACGGACCCCCGCGCCCCCGCGCCCCACACCCCCACACCCCGCGCCCCCGCACCCCCGTCAGAACAACTTGCCCGGGTTCAGGATCCCCAGCGGGTCGAACGTCCGCTTGATGCCCCGCTGCAACTCCACCCCCACCGGCCCCAACTCCCGGGCCAGCCACTCCTTCTTCAGGACCCCGACCCCGTGCTCCCCGGTGATCGTGCCGCCCAGTTCAAGACCGAGGGCCATGATCGCGTCGAAGGACTCCCGGGCACGCCGGGTCTCGTCCGGGTCGTGGTGGTCGAAGCAGACGACGGGGTGGGTGTTGCCGTCGCCCGCGTGGGCGCAGACCCCGATCGTCAGACCGAACTTTTCGGCGATCGCCGCCGTGCCGTCGATCATCTCGCCGAGCCGGGACCGGGGGACGCAGACGTCGTCGATCATCGTGGCGGGCTTCAGGGACTCCAGGGCGGGCAGGGCCGTCCGGCGCGCCTGGAGGAGGAGTCGCGACTCGGCGGGGTTGTCGGCGGGCACGATCTCGGTCGCGCCGGCGGCGGCGCACAGTTCACCGACCGCGGCCAGGTCGGCCGCCGGGTCCGGGGTGTCGAAGGCGGCCAGCAGCAGCGCCTCGGTGGTCTCGGGGAGGCCCATGTTGCCCAGGGTGTTGACGGCGCGGATCGTGGTCCGGTCCATCAGCTCCAGCAGGGACGGGGTGTGGCCGCTCGCCATGATGGCGCAGACGGCTTCGCAGGCGGCCGCGGCGCTGGGGAACTCGGCGGCCAGAACCAGCTGCTCCGGCGGCTTCGGCCGCAGCGCGAGCACCGCCTTCACCACGATGCCCAGACTGCCCTCGGAGCCGACGAAGAGCCGGGTCAGGTCGTATCCGGCCACGCCCTTCGCGGTTCTGCGGCCGGTGGTCAGCAGCCGGCCGTCGGCGAGGACGACGTCGAGGCCGAGGACGTACTCGGCGGTCACCCCGTACTTGACGCAGCACAGTCCGCCGGACGCGGTGCCGATGTTCCCGCCGATCGTGCACGTCTCCCAGCTGGAGGGGTCGGGCGGATAGGTGAGCCCGTGCTCGGCGACGGCGCGCGCGAGCGCCGCGTTGACCACACCGGGTTCGACGACGGCGATCCGGTCGACCGGGCTGATCTCCAGGACGCGGTCCATCTTGGTGAGGGAGAGCACGATCCAGCCGTCGGCGGCGTTGGCGGCGCCGGAGAGCCCGGTACGGGCACCCTGCGGGACGACGGGGACGCGCAGGGCGGTCGCCGTCCGCATCACGTGCTGGACCTGTTCGACCGTGCGCGGCAGGACGACGACGGCGGGGGTGCCCGCGTCGCAGAAGCTCGCCATGTCGCGTCCGTAGGAGACGGTGACGTCCGGGTCGGTGAGCAGCGCCTCGGGGGGCAGTCCCGCGGCGAGCCGGTCGAGGAGTTCGTCGCGCGAACCGCCGAAGGGCCCGGCGGCCCGGTCGGGGGCTCCGCCCGGCACGGTGACAACGTCGTCGTGATCCATGGTTCCAGCCTCGCACCGACCGCCATCGGTGTGAACCCGTGCCCGCTCGCCCAGGAGGATCGTCGTACCGGAGGGACCTCCGACGCAGCATGGGCGGTATGAGCACTGTGAGCGGAGCGGACGGGCCCGGCGGATTCGACGGATTCGGCGGAACGGGCGACCCGGACCACGACAGGAACGACGAGGCCGATACGCGGGGGCTGCTCTCGGTCCGCCGGCCGAAGGGCGAGGCCGCGAAGAACGCCGCCGTCGGCGCGCTGGTCGCCGCGACCCTGCTCACGGGTGTGGTGCTCGCCGTCCCTTCCGCGCCGGAGGGGCCGCCGCCGCTGCCGGGGCCGCTGGCCCGGGCGCAGACGGCGGCGCAGGCGGGCGCCCCCGCGACCCCGGCCGAGCTGAACGCGCTGATCGCCGACCGGGAGGCGTGGCTGCGGACCCATCCGCGTGACGAGGAGTCGTGGGCGGTGCTCGGGGCGGCGTACGTCGAGCGGGGCGCGCGGCGCGGTGACTGGTCGGCGTACGGCAAGGCGGAGCGGGCGCTGAAACGGTCCCTCACCGTACTGCCGGGGGAACGCGGCAATACGGAGGCCCTGCTCGGTCTCGCCCAGCTGGCCAACGCCCGCGGCGACTTCACGGCCGCCCGGGACTACGCGACGCTGGCCCGCAAGCAGAAGCCGCGCCGCTGGACGGTGCACCGGGCGCTGGTGGACGCGTACGGCGGACTCGGCGACAAGAAGAAGGTGGAGAAGGCCCTGGGCTCGGTCCAGAGCCTGTACGACGGCGCCCAGGCGCGGAGTCTGGCGGCCCGGGTCTACCGCGACCTGGGCTGGCGCGAGGACGCGGCGGCGACCGCCCACGACGCGGTGGGGGCGGCGAACGGTACCGCCGAGAAGGCGGTGGCGCTGTGGTGGCTGGGCGAACTGTCGTGGGAGCGTGGCGAGCCCGCCGACGCGGTGACCAGCTTCGACGCGGCGCTGCGGCTGGTGCCCGAGCTGCACAGGGCGCTCGCGGGGCGGGCGCGGGCGCTGACCGCCCTGGGCCGTACCGACGACGCCGTACGCGACTGGACCGCGGTACTGGCGAGGACGCCGCTGCCGCTGTACGCGCTGGAGGCGGGCGAGCTGTACGAGTCCCTGGGCCGGGACGCCGACGCCGACGCGGCCTACGAACGGGTGCGGGTCCTGGCGGACCGGGCCGCGGCGCACGGTGTGAACGAGGGCCTGGCGCTGGCCCGCTACGAGTCCGACCACGGGGACACGGGCGACGCGGCGGAGGCGGCGCGGCGGCTGAAGGCGGAGTGGGACCGGGGGCTGCGCAGCCCCCGGGCGGCGGACGCCCTGGCCTGGGCCCTGTTCAAGGCGGGCCGGGCGAAGGAGGGTCTGCCGTACGCGGTCCGGGCCACGAAGGAGGGCCCGCGCAGCGCGTGGGCGGCGTACCACCGCGGTGAGATCGAGCGGTCGCTCGGAATGTACGGGGCGGCCCGCCGCCATATCGGCGAGGCGCTACGCACCAATCCGGAGTTCTCGCCCCTGCTGGCCCCCGAGGCCCGCGCGTCGCTGGCGACCCTGGGCGATCCCCCGCCCGGCGGCCCGCGGAAGATGACGGGCCGGGAGGGGCTCGGGGCATCCGGTTCGACGGGCACGCCGGCGGGGCAGCGGCGGTGGCTCGGGACGGCGGGCCCGTCAACGGGTACGGGCGCGGGTACGGGTACGGGCGGTACCCGTTGACGAGTGGGGCCGGGGGCGGGGCCGGGGCCGGTCAGGGCTTGGCGTAGACGATCAGGTTGTCCACGGTGTGGCCCTGGTCGTCGTACGCCCCGTCGCAGGTGACGAGGCGCAGCTCCGGACCGTTGGTGGGGCCGTACACGCGCTGGGTGGGGAAGGCGTTCTTCTTCACGGTCTCGGTGCCGGTGACCGTGAAGACCCGGGTCCCGCCGCGCTCGTCGCGGATCGTGATCTTCGAGCCCTTGGTCAGCTTCTTGAGGTTCCAGAAGACGCCTGGCCCGTTGCGGGTCTCGTTGTGCCCGATGACGACGGCGGCCCCCTTCTGCCCCGGGATCGCGCCGCCGGTGTACCAGCCCGCCGTCATGCCCTTGTCCGGGGGCGGCACCTCCACGGTCCTGTCGGCGTTGAGCCCGAGGGGCATCAGGGCGCTGTCGACCCCGATGGCGGGAATGGACACCCGGACGGGGTCGGCGGCGGACGCGGGCTTCTTCCCCCCGGCCGGCTTCCCGTCGGCGGGCTTCCCGGCAGGTGTGGTGGTACGCGTATCGGTTGACGCGGTCGAAGCGGTTGAACCGGACGAGCCGGACGAGCCGGATGAACAGCTCGTCAGGGCGAGGGCGCAGACCACGCCGACGGCGAGCCGGACGAGCGCGCGCTGACGGCGCATCGGATGACCTCCTGGGTGTTCTTCGATACGGCGATACGGCGATACGGGGTTACGGCGCGGGAACCCGCGGCGGTGACGGGGAACCGCCGCGGGTGACCGGTGACCGGTAACCGGTAACCGGTGACCGGTGACCGGTGACCGGAGTCCGATGGGGGTCGGATCAGCGCGCGTCGCCGTGCGCGGCGCGGCGGCGCAGCACGACGGTGCCCGCGGCGGCGAGGCCGAGGGCGCCGATCGCGGAGCCCGCGACCAGGGCGGTGGAGTTGGTGCCGCCCTGCTCGGCGACGGGCTGCTCACCGGCGGCGACGCCGCCGCGCGGGGTCACGGCCGGGTCGAGGCTCACGGCGTCCTTGCGGTCGGTGACCTTCTGCTTGAGGCAGAGCTCGACGACCTTGTCCGCGGACTTGTCCTTGGCGGTGGGCGTGACGCGGCAGTCGCCGGCCTCGCCGGCCTTGACGACCTCCACCTTCGGCGTCGGGTTGCTGTCGGCGACGGCGGCCGTGCCGCCGGCGAGCACGGCCCCGAGGGCGGCGGCGGTGACGGCGAAGGCCCGAAGGGCGCGGCGAGAGGAGTAAGCGGTCATACGGTGGGCTCCGTTTCGGAAGGCTGGATCGGTACGGCCCCAGGCTCACCAACGCGTATGAGGAACTTGTCAGACTCTCGTCGCCCCGCTGTCAGCCTTCCCGGCGATCCTGTAACGGACGGGTGCCGTCGCCGGCGGGGGCGACGGGCAGCCGGAGGGTGAAGACGGAGCCCTTCCCGGGTGTGCTGCGCGCCGATACCGAGCCGCCGTGCGCCTCCGCGAGTCTGCGGACGATCGCCAGACCGAGACCGCTGCCGCCGGTCCGCCGGTTGCGCGACTTGTCGGCCCGCCAGAAGCGGTCGAAGACGTACGGCAGGTCTTCGGCGGCGATCCCGGCGCCGGTGTCCGCGACCTCGATCGTCAGCGCCTCGGGCCCGTCCGGCGCCGCCCGCAGGGTGACGGAGCCGCCGCGCGGGGTGTGGCGTACGGCGTTGGAGACCAGGTTCCCCACGGCCTGCCGGAGCCGTACGGGATCCGCCGCCAGCTCCGGCAACTCCTCCTCCACCGGGTCGGGGACGGCGACCGTCAGCCGGACGCCCGCCGTTTCGGCCCGGGGTGTGTGCGCGGCGGCGACCTGGGCGAGCAGGTCCCCGGCCCGTACGGGCTCGGGCCCGAGCCGCAGCTCACCGGCGTCCGCCTGGGCCAGGTCCTGGAGGTCGTCGATGATGTGCTGGAGCTGGACGGCCTCTTCGAGCAGCAGGGAGACGAACGCGGCGTCGGGCTCGGCGATCCCGTCCTGCGCGCCCTCCAGCCAGCCCCGGATCGTACTCAGCGGTGTACGCAGTTCATGGGCGACGTCGCCGACCATCTCCCGCCGCTGGTTCTCCAGCCGGGCGCGGTGGGCCGCCATGTCGTTGAACGCGGCGGCCAGCCGGCCGATCTCGTTGTCGGACCTGACGGGTACGGGTACGGGCGCCGCGCTCTCGCCGCTCTTCATCAGCTGGGCGGCGGATGTGAGCGCCCGCAACGGCCTGACCAGCCGGGTCGCGGCCAGCACCGAGGCGCCCACGGTCAGGGCGAGGACGAGGGCCGCGACGCCCGCGATCCGGGCGGTGTTGTCCGGGGAGAGGTCGAAGCCGGGGACGGTGGCGCCGCCGTCGTGGTCGCCGATGTAGAGCTGTGCGGGCGCGGATACGTAGGAGCCGAGCTGGTCGCGGCGGGCGGCGTCGACGCAGTTCTCGACGATGCTGTCCACCTTGTGCGGGGTGCGGACGCCCCCCTGGACGATCTCGATCCGGGGCTTCTCCCCCGCCGCCTCGGCGGCCCGCTTGCGGGGCTCGTCGAGCATGACCATGGACGGCGGCTCCTTCTGCGCGGCGTCACCGACGACGATCCGGGGCTCCCCCTCCACGCCGTGTTCGAGCCGGAGCGGGATCGGATCGCGGTCGTTGCGGCGGAGGCAGGCGTCGGAGAGCTTGTTCAGCTCGGTGATCGCCGTGCGCTCGGTGGCCGACAGCGGCGCCGCCCGCCCCAGACCGCACAGCCCCCGGCCGTTGACGTCGGTGCCGTAGTCGATGGAGGTCGTCAGATCCGCCGCGCCGACGTAGGAGCGTCCGGCGGGGGTGGTGAGGCGCTCGGCGGTGATGTCGAAGTCCCGCAGACAGGACACGATCGAGTCGGTGGCCTTACGGGAGCGTTCGCGTTCGGCCGCCGTCAGCCGGAAGGGTCCGACGGCGCGCGGGTCGATACCGCCCTGTCCGCCGCCGCCGGTACTGATCGGGCTGCGGGTGCCGGAGTTCTGGCCCTCCCGGTCGGCGGCCTGGACGAGGGCGATATCGGTATTGAGGGGGTTGATGACGGCGGAGGGGATCTCGGGCAGCTCGGGCGGCGGCCGTTCGGTCGCCGAGTCGGCGATGACGAGCCCGGTCCGGGGGTTGACGAGCGCGATCCGCCGGTCGTACGTCTTCGACAGCTCGGCGACCTGCCGTTCGACACCGTCCCACTGGGCGTTGGTGGCGGCGTGGCCGAGGAGGTCGCGGTAGATCCGGGCGTCGTCGGCCAGGTTGCGGCCCTGTTCGCGTTTGATGGCCCCGGATGTGGTCTGGGCGGCGAGCCAGGCGGTGGCGGCGACGGAGCAGACGGCGACAAGAGCGGAGACGGTCAGCAGTCGCCACAGCAGGCTCTTGCGCAACGGCAGCCGTCCGGCGTCGCGCGCGGCCCGCGCCTTACGAGGCACGGCCGCCGCGTCCCGTACGACCTTGCGCGGTACCGCTTTGTCCTGCATCGCTTCGGGCGGGCTCCGGGTCCACCAGCTTGTAGCCGACGCCGAAGACCGTCACCAGCCGCTGCGGCTTCTTCGGCGCCGGCTCGACCTTCTTCCGCAGATTCATGACATGGACGTCCACGGTCCGGTCGCCGATGTAGCGGGTGTAGCCGTGGAGTTCCTGCAGGAGCCGCTGGCGGGTGAAGACCCGGCCGGGCTCCGCCGCCATCGCGGCCAGGATCCGGAACTCTCCGGGCGTGCACTCGATCCGGCCGCCGTCGACGGTGACCTCGTGCCGCTCCGGGTCCACGACCAGCGCCCCGACGGTCAGCAGGTTCTCGTCGACGGCCGGGGCGACGGCCGCGGGCCGGGCCGTCCCCCCGGCCCGCCGCAGCAGGGTACGGACCCGGGCCATCAGCTCCCGGGGGCTGTAGGGCTTGGTCATGTAGTCGTCGGCGCCGAGGTCGAGCCCGAGCAGCAGATCGTCCTCGGTGGAGCGGGCGGTGAGCATCAGGACGGGCAGCTCGTACGACTCGGCCCGCAGGATCCGCAGCACGTCGAGGCCGTCGATCCTCGGCATCATCACATCGAGGACCAGCAGATCCGGTGGCCGGTGGCGGACGGCCTCGACGGCCGCGCGCCCGTCGTCCACGAGCGTGACGCTGTGGCCTTCCCGCAGAAGGTAGCGGCGGACCAGTTCGGCCTGCTTCTCGTCGTCCTCGGCGATCATCACATATGCGCACACGCCGACGATCGTATGCAGAGGCGGAGATCGAACGCGGGGGCGGTACGGAACCGGTGGCCCGTACCGCACCCTGTGTCAGAGGTTGCCGCGCTTCTCCTGCTCGCGCTCGATGGCCTCGAACAGCGCCTTGAAGTTGCCCTTCCCGAAGCCCATCGAGCCGTGGCGCTCGATCATCTCGAAGAAGACCGTCGGCCGGTCCTGGACCGGCTTGGTGAAGATCTGGAGCAGATAGCCGTCCTCGTCGCGGTCGACGAGGATCTTCAGCTCCCGCAGGGTCTCGACGGGGACGCGGGTCTCTCCGGCCCACTCGCCGAGGGTGTCGTAGTACGAGTCGGGGGTGTCGAGGAACTGGACGCCGCCCGCGCGCATGGCCCGTACCGTCGCGACGATGTCGTTGGTGGCGAGCGCGATGTGCTGGACACCGGCGCCGCCGTAGAACTCCAGATACTCGTCGATCTGGGACTTCTTCTTGGCGATCGCGGGCTCGTTGATCGGGAACTTGACCTTGAGGGTGCCGTCGGCGACGACCTTCGACATCAGGGCGGAGTACTCGGTGGCGATGTCGTCGCCCACGAACTCCTTCATATTGGTGAAGCCCATGACCTTGTTGTAGAAGCCGACCCACTCGTTCATCCGGCCGAGTTCCACATTGCCGACGCAGTGGTCGATCGCCTGGAAGGTCCGGCGGGCCGGGGGCGCCACGACCGGGTCGGCGGCGGCGAAGCCGGGCAGATAGGGGCCGTCGTAACCGGACCGCTCGACCAGGGTGTGCCGGGTGCTGCCGTAGGTGGCGATCGCGGCGAGTACGACGGTGCCGTGCTCGTCCTTCACCTCGTACGGCTCGGTCAGGCCGGTGGCGCCGTGCTCGACGGCGTAGGCGTACGCGGCCCGGGCGTCGGGCACCTCGATGGCGAGGTCGACGACGCCGTCGCCGTGGGCCGCGACATGGTCGGCGAGGAAGCCGCCCCACTCGGTGGACCGCTTGATGACGGAGATGAACACAAAGCGGGCCGAGCCGTTCTCCAGGACGTAACTCGCGCTCTCGCGGCTGCCGTTCTCCGGTCCGGAGTAGGCGACCAGCTTCATGCCGAAGGCGGTGGAGTAGTAGTGCGCGGCCTGCTTGGCGTTGCCGACGGCGAACACGACCGCGTCCATTCCCTTCACCGGGAAGGGGTCGGCCTCGCGCGCGGTGGTGGGGTGGTGATCGATGGTCTCAGTCATAGTCGCAGACTCCACCCGTTCCACAAGGTGCGCAATAGTTCGTCATTCCCCTGGGCAATCTGCCCACCCCGGGTCCACCATGGGGACACTTTCTGTACAGGATGACCATCGGGGAGACCTCATGGCGATCGATCATCTGGACGGTCGGCTCATCGTGCTCCTGGCCCGGGAACCGCGGATCGGGGTACTGGAGGCGTCCCGCCGGCTGGGGGTGGCGCGCGGCACCGTCCAGGCACGGCTGGACCGGCTGCGGACGAACGGGGTGATCCGGGGCTTCGGCCCGGACGTGGACCCGGCGGCGCTCGGCTATCCGGTGTCGGCGTTCGCGACGCTGGAGATCAAGCAGGGTCAGGGACCGGACGTACGGGCGCATCTGGCGTCGGTCCCTGAGGTGCTGGAGCTGCATACGACGACGGGCGAGGGGGACATGCTCTGCCGCTTGGTGGCCCGGTCGAACGCGGACCTCCAGCGGGTGATCGACCGGGTGGTGGGCTTCGCGGGGATCGTCCGGGCGTCGACGGCGATCGTGATGGAGAACCCGGTGCCGCTGCGGATCATCCCGCTGGTGGAGCAGGCGGCGGCGGACGGCGAGATCTGACGGCCTCCCGGCGGGGTCTCCGATAGTTGCAAACAACCCGTTGCACAAACATGCTTGCAAAGCTACCTTTGCAAGCATGTCCGACGCGCAGCACGAGACAGCCGACCCCCCTGCCACCACCTCCGGGGCCTCCCCCTCCGACATCCCGTATCCGGCCATCCCCCCGGGCTACCGCCCCCTCGACCCCCGGTCGCTGCGCGGGCTCGCCCACCCGCTCCGGATCCGCCTGCTGGCGAGCCTGCGACACGACGGCCCGGCCACCGCGTCCCGGCTGGCCGAGCGGCTCGGCGAGTCCAGCGGGGCGACCAGCTACCACCTGCGGCAGCTCGCCGCGCACGGCTTCGTCACGGACGACCCGTCGCGCGGCAAGGGCCGGGAGCGGTGGTGGCAGGCGGCGGAGGGCGGGACGTCCATCGACCACTCCCTGTTCACCGACCCCGACCCGGCGGTCAGGGGCGCGGCGGACCTCTTCATCCACGAGATCGGCCGGATGCACGGCGAGGAGGTCGCGACCTGGCTCGGTACGGCGCACGAGTGGCCCGAGGCCTGGCGGCGCGTATCGGATCTGAGCGACTTCACCCTTCGGCTGACCCCGGAGCGCGCCCGTGAGCTGCGCGACCGGGTCCATGAACTGATCGAGAGCTACGCCGACACCGATACCGCCGCGGCCGGGGAGCCGGTGCCCGGTGAGGAGTCCGTACGCATGCATCTGCATCTGCTCCCCCGGACGTCCGCCGCGGGGCCCGGGGCGGCGGCCACCACACCCGACGGGGAGGAACGATGAGCGACCTCAATCCGGAGATCCGGCTCCGCCTGCACGCCGAACGGTCGGAGCGGCTGCGCCGCAGCGCCGACGCGGCGTCCCTGGCGGCCCGGGTCAGGGCGGCCGGACCGCCGGCGGCGCTGCGGGTACGCGCGGGCTGGGCGCTGGTCCATCTCGGCCTTCAGCTGATCCGCCCGGAGGAGACGGAACAGTGCCCCGGGACGGCGCGCCTCCCGCGTCGTACGACAACGCCGAAGGCGGCCTGCCCGGAACGGGTCAGCAGGCGGGAACCTTCTCGCCCTTCTCCAGGGCGCGCAGGGCGTCGACCGCGCCCTTGAGGGTCGCGACGGGGATCAGCCGCAGTCCCTTCGGCTGTTCGGCGACGGCGTCCGAGCACTCGTCCTCGGGTACGAGGAAGACGCTCGCGCCGTCGCGCTCGGCGGCCTGGGTCTTGAGCGATACGCCGCCGACCGGGCCGACCGTGCCGTCGGGGCTGATGGTCCCCGTCCCGGCGACGGTACGGCCGCCGGTGAGATCGCCGCCCGCGCCGTCGCCGTCGAGCTTGTCGACGATCCCGAGGGAGAACAGCAGCCCGGCGCTGGGCCCGCCGATGTCCTCCAGGCGGAGGCTGACCTTCACCTTGGCGGGGTCCTCGCCGAGAAAGCGGAGGGCGGCCTTGGTGGCGTCGTTCTGCGACTCCTCCATGGCCTCCAGATTGATCTTCTCGATCTGCTTGTCGGACTTCCCGGACGGGTAGACCGCTTCCTTGGGCAGCACGGTCCGGTCGGTACGGAACCAGCTGTCGACGAGTTCGCCGACGCCGATGTCGGTGGACGGGCCGGTCGCGACGATGGTCGTCATCCGCAGCTCGCCGGAGGTGTTCCGGACCGGGGCGCCCTCGATGGAGATCACCGGATCGCCGTTGTGCTCACCGAGGACGTCGGCGGTCGACCCCGGCTGCGCGATCACGAACGGCAGCGGGGCGAAAGCGGCCGTGGCGAGCAGCGCGACGACGGGCACGGCGCTGAGGGCGACGGCGCGGGCACGGGTGCGGACGAGGCTGGAGATCACCCGGTCAATCTATCCGGGCGACGGGGTGTCCCGGGCCCCGTGCCCGGCATCGCCGTACGCCCCCGGTCGCGCGCGGCCGCCGCCGCACCTCTTCGTGACGTGCCCTTCTCCCCTACCTCAGGGCGTCGGCGACTTCCCGGGCGGCGTCGACGACCCGGGGCCCGACCCGTTCGGGGATGGTCTCCGAGAGCATGACCACCCCCACGCTCCCCTCTATCCCGGTCACCCCGACGAGGGGCGCGGCGGCTCCGCTGGCACCGGCCTCCAGTTCGCCGTGGGTGAGGGTGTAGCCGGGACCGTCCCCGGACCCCAGGCGGGCGGTGAGGATCGCCTTCCCGGCGGCGCCCCGGTCCAGCGGATGCCGGAACCCCGCCCGGTAGGCGACGTGATAGTCGGTCCACGTGGGCTCGACGACGGCCACGGCGAGGGCCTCGGCGCCGTCGACGAGCGTGAGGTGGGCGGTGGCCCCGATGTCCTCGGCGAGCGCGCGCAGGGCGGGCATCGCGGCCTCCCGCACCAACGGATGCACCTGCCGCCCCAGGCGCAACACCCCGAGCCCGACCCGGGCCCGCCCTCCGAGATCCCGGCGGACCAGAGCGTGCTGCTCCAACGTGGCGAGCAGCCGGTACACGACGGTGCGATTGACACCGAGCCGGGCGGACAGTTCGGTGACGGTCAGCCCATGATCGGTATCGGCGAGCAGTTTGAGGACACGCAGTCCCCGGTCGAGCGTCTGGGAGGTCTCCGCGGTCACGAGGCCCTCTCCTTCGGAGTGAGTGACGGCGAAACCCCCCGGCTGACGCGACACCGTCCCGCCGGCGACGCACCGAAGGCCCGCCGGCAGGCCATGGCACACCGGATGGGCTCCGCGGCTTCACTGCCACGGGGCGCATGTTTTGGTGACGGGGACAGTATCGACCGGGTCCGCTCAGCGGAAGCCCTCGTCCAGAATCCGGTCCCCGCAGGGGTTCCCGCGCCCGGTTGGCCGTGGTTTGCGGCTTCCGATCACGGCGATGGCACGTCCTGTGCCGGGTGGCCGCGTTCCCAGCTCGTACGGAGCTGAAGATCGGTATCGTCGGGGCTCAACGGGGTTGTGGGGGCGGATGGTTGGCGCGGTTGGGCGCGGTGGTGGCGGAGTCGTCGCCACCGATCGCGAATGCCGGATTCCGCCGGGAAGAGGCCAGGTCGGGAAGGGTAGGCCCCGCGCGGGCGGGGATGGTCCCCAGGACACCACCGGCCGCGCCGAGCGCACCGGGTAGGCCCCGCGCGTGCGGGGATGGTCCCTGCTTCATCGAGTCCATGCCGTCCGCCCCGGAGTAGGCCCCGCGCGTGCGGGGATGATCCCTTGGGTCCCGGCCCGCGACGGGGGCTCAGGCCAGGGCCCCGTTTCGTCCCGGCCGCAGGCGCCCCAAGCACCCACGGCCGGGGGCCTAAATCCGACGCGTACGCCGCATCGATCCGGCGGCCGTCCGCCCCGGGACGGGCCCGGTGCAGCGCCGGCACTGCTGTGGTCCGGTGCTAGCCACGGGCGGCGGCCCGGGACGCGGCACGGATCCGGTCGATCGTCGCCTGCACCAACGGCGACAGGGGCACGGTGACGATCGGCCCCTCCGGCGCCGGGCGGTCCCGGGGCGGCAGATCCGGGGAGACCGCGCCCCCGCACACACGCGGCAGCCCCGCCCGCTCCGGCTCCGCCGGGGGCAGGCCGGGGAACCCTTCGGCCATGGCGAACCGCGGCACACCGAGAGCCCGCAGGAACCTCCGGTCGCCGGAGAACTCCGTACGGGCGTGGAGCCAGCGATGGTTGTCGATGAGATACGCCTGCCCGGCGGAAAGGGCTACGCGGTGCTGAGCCGCCGCGATCGCGGCACGCAGGTCGTCCAGATGGGGCTCCGTCGGCGGACTCCAGTGCGCCAGGCGGTCGAAGCGCAGCCGGATGCTGACGCGTCCACCGGGGTGGCGGGTGAACACCTGAGAGGCGTGGCCGCTGCTCGTGCCGTAGTACACCGACCCCGGCCTGAAGAACTGCTCCACCGCCTCGGCCGACAGTGCGCCCAGTACCTCCCGGCCGTCCGCCAGCAGACACTCCCCGCCGGTGTCCGCAGCCTTCTGGCAAGCCATGAGCATCAGCCGCGGAGGCTTCGTTGTCTGCGCCCGCTCGGAGTGCGGGTCGAGCGCAGCGGTTCCGAATCCGGCGTAGCCGGGGCGGCCGTGGTGGCGGACGACGTGCTGGATGGCCGTCAGGCCGTCCGGGCCGCTGTCCGGGTGCGGCCAAGGAACGAGGATGCGCCCGGCGGCGGTAAGGACGTCCGATCGCGTCGGCATCCCGTCCAAGAGGACCATCCCGTGCGTCCGCAGCTGCGCGAGGACGGCGGGCATCGACGAGGGATGTTTCACGTCGTGCGGAGTGAACACAGGTGTTGTCGCTACAGACATGTCGGCTCCTGTCGGCTGCTGGTGGGAGCACTCTTCGGCCCGGTACCGGCTCCCGTCGAGCGACGGATTGTCGACTCGGACAAAACTCACCAACTGCCCCTTCGATCAAGGCCGCGTGCTACGTTCCGAGCATCCGCTCACGCAGCGCACATCGAGGACCCTCATGCCTTACACACCCTCCCTGTGGCCCGTCTC
Organism: Streptomyces sp. NPDC059248; assembly: GCF_042753905.1. Lineage (NCBI taxonomy): Bacteria > Bacillati > Actinomycetota > Actinomycetes > Kitasatosporales > Streptomycetaceae > Streptomyces > Streptomyces sp. NPDC059248. The sequence continues at coordinate 126,246 of NZ_JBHYZV010000003.1, forward strand.
CATCAAGGCCGTAGCCCTGGACAGTCAGGGGCGCGTACTGCTGCTGAAGAACGAGCGGGAGGAGTGGGAACTGCCCGGTGGGCGACTGGAACTCCCCTCGGACGACGACCCCGGAGACGACAGCCCGGAGCGCACGGTCGAACGTGAGCTCCGGGAGGAGACCGGCTGGACGGTCAAGGCCGGGCCCCTCATCGAGGGCGGTGTCTGGGTCTACGAGCCCGTCCCCGGACGCCGAGTGCTCATCGTGACCTACGGCTGCACGGTCCTGACCCCTGACCAGGAGCCTGTCCTCAGCCACGAGCACAAGCAGATCGGACTCTTCACCCCGGACGAGGTCCCGCACCTCAACATGCCGCAGGAGTACAAGGAGTCCGTCGCGGCGTGGGTCAGGCGGTGATCGCCGGTGGGCGCAGGAACCCACGCGACGTGGCACTGGGCGACACCACGGGCCCAGAGGCTGCTGGCGAAGGGTGATCTCGGGGAGATCCTCCGCTTCTACCGGTCGGTGCACGGCCTGACGCAGACCCGTCTCGGCCGGCAGCTCGGATACGACAAGACGTACGTCTCGGCGCTGGAGATCGGCAAACGAACCCTCGACGACGTGGGATCCCGCCGACGGCTGTGCCGACAGCTACGGCTACCACCACACGTCCTGGGCGTCACCGACACGTCGGACACCGACCACAGAGCCATGATCCGGTTCGGGGAATCCACCGTCCGGCTTGCCGAGATCGCCCGCCAGTCCGGGCACGCCGCGGCGGCGGTGGAGGAGCTGTGGCCTGTGGTCGCCCGCCTTGAGGCCCGGGTCGACGACGGCCACACCGAACGCGAGGTCTTACGTCTGCTCGCCCACGCCCGGGTCGGTCTCGGCGTCGCCCTCGGCAACGTCCTCCCCGAAGAACGCCTCAGCACAGCGGCCCACTGGACCGCGAAGAGCACCCACATCGCCGACTACTTCGACGATCCGGTCATGTCCTCATACGTCCTGCGGATGCACGGCAACGAACTCCGAAAGGCGGGTCTCACCGGGGCCGCCGTCGAGCGCCTCCGCCGCGCCGCCACCGTCGCGCCGACACTGGCCGCCCGCGCCGCGGCCCTCCCTCTCCTGGCAAGAGCAGCAGGCGCCCTCGGAGCCGCCGGGCTCTTCGACCGGACCATCGACGAATGTCACAGGCTGCTGAACTCGGTCGACCACACCAGCCTCTTCAACCCCTTCGCCCTCCACGAGATCCGGATGCGCGGCCTCATGGCAACCGGCCGGACACGGGAGGCGATACTGCTGGTCGACGGCCGCCCGACTCCCACGACGGCGGTAGCGCCGCAATGGCGCGTGATCGAGCTGACCACCGTCGGCCGCGTACGGCTCCTCGGCGGCGACCCGCGCGGGGCAGCTGATTGCCTCACCGCCGCGACGCGCGAAGCCACGGTCCAGCGGCTACCTCATCAGCTCCAGCGGATCATGAGAGCTGCTGGAGCCCAACAGCCCGAGTGCCGCGACACTGCCGGAGCAGCCCTGGAGTCCCTCAAGCGGGAGCTTGCCGCCTGACCACATTTCACCAGGGAGCGCGCCTTCCCCACCAAAGGCGGGGAGGGGGCGCGGGGGTGCCGGGCATCGGCCAGCCCCGGATCTCTCAGATCCTGCGTGGCATCACGAAGAACAAGCAGGCCCCTGCCGCTCGTCGGTCACGGGTATGCGGAGCCACCGGAAGAGACTGGTTTCGAGGGACACGTCGCCGGTCGCCGTATCCAAGGTGACCCCGGCACCGGAAATGACCAGCAGGTCCCCTTGCGCGACCAACAAGTCCGGCCACGTGAGCGCCCCCGCGCCCACCAGCCTTACTCGGATCAAGGGAAACCCGTCCGGGGACCGAACCTCGACGCAGGACCGCATACACACTGCTCTCCAGTCCCGCCCGGCGACGGACGCTGCCGCGAACCCGCCCTCCACACTCACGAAACCGAGCTGCTCCACCAGTTCGCCCGGCGTGAGACGACGGCCGTCCCGGATCGTCACGTCCGTCGGAATCTCCACCGCCAAGCCCTGGACCGAAGTCCCGTCTTCCAGCGGCAGCTCCACTGCTACAACTTTCCCGGGAAGCTCTGGGATCTCCGGGGGCTGGGTCCCTTCATCCATGCCACAAGGGTGGCAGGCCCTCGCCGGGATGGCACCAGTCCGGGCATGTCCTCAACTGCGGCGCCAATGCAGCCGACCCCCCGCCGCCACTCCGCGTACGCCATCCTCGTCGCCGCACCGAAGTCGCCGCCGACCAGGGACCGATCGAGCAGGCCATGAGCCCCGCGTGTGCGGGGACGACACTTGTTGACCTGCGGTTCTTTCAGCGGTCAGCGGGCATTTCATTCAGTTGGCACGAGGGACTGCGTCCGCTGACGAGGCTCGTGACGCGAATAGCGATCATCGGTAGCGCGCTCCTCCAAAGTGGGTTACTGGCACACGCTTGCTGGCCGCTGCCCGGGCGTAGCTCACGGCTCAACACCGCCGAAACCGCAACGGTATGCCGAGCTGATCGCCACGTACCCGGCGGGCGATCTGTAGCAAGCACCCGCTGCTCCTGAAGTTCACCACATCCGCAGGGCTCCAGGTGCCATCACGGCTACTCGGCGGATCGGTGGTCCACCCACGCCTGGGCGGTCCCTTCCATTTCGCGCAACCACGTCTGCTCGGGGAACCTCTCCGCGCGGTGCCGGAACATCCTGAGGTTGGCCCTGGCGAACGCGTCGATACCCCGGCGGTCCGCCTTCGCCCAGGCCGGGATCCGGGCCACCAGGTCCTCGGCGGCCTCCGGACTGTGGCCGGCGGCGATGAGTTGTAGCACCAAGAATGAGGGGTCGATGAAGGCAGCGCCCCGAGTCGGCCAGGACCAGTCCACCGCCCAACTCCCTTCCGCGCCTACCAGAAAGTTCCCGGGCGCCACGTCGCCGTGGATCAGGCTGTCGCCCCGGAACAGCTGAGCTTCCGCTGTGTCGGCTGTGAAGGCGTCCCACCGCGTTTCGGGCCAGTCCACGACCAGGGCAGGCAACGGGATCTCCCCGATCCGGCCGAGCAGGTCCAGCACGGCCAGCAGGTCCGGGGAACCGGGCTCGAAGCGACTCGGCTTCCCCTCGACCCGCTCAAAGCCCAAGGCCATCCACCGGTCGTTCTCCGTGTACCAGCGCAGGCTTGGGGAGACCGTCCGGACGGAGTCGTTGATCAGTCGCTCACGGACGAGCGAGTCCCGGCGCCCCCCTTCCCGATTCCTGGTTCCCTTCACGAAGAAACGCCCGAGGCCGCCGTCAATGAGCGCCAGCACATCGGATGTGAATCCGCGCTCGGTGGGCTTCAGCTCCTTGACGGGGCCTGTGAAGGGCTCCACTAGGGCCAGGAAATCGGAGTCGGGGAGGCGTTCGTTCATGCGTCAGCTTCCTTGCGAAGGAGTTCCTCGGAGCGCAACTGGACGCCGGCAAACCGGGTTGCCCGTTCGGTCCGGTTCCGGGCGGCGGGCCGGGACGGGAGCGTACGGCCCGGACTGGCCCGGGATCCTCGGACCAGGGTTGCGCCACTCCAAGGACTGACCAACCCGGCCCAGGATCGGTCCTAAAGGATGTCCCACTCCATCATGTCTTCCTGCTCCCGGATCCCCTTGATGCGGCGGCGGACCTCGGCGAGGGAACCCGGGGTGTGGTGGGACTTCCGGGCGTTGGTAGCGATCATCCGTAGCTCTCGGATGTCCCGGAGAACGGGGTAGCCGGGCCAGACAGTGATGTCCAAGCCGTAGGCATCGGCGAAGCCCTCGTAATGCCGGGTGCCGTAGCCGAAACGGCGACAGTGGATCTCCACCGTGACGAGATCCCACTCGGGCTGACCGAAGGCGACGGTGTCCCAGTCGCACAGCACGGTCCGCCCTTGTTCCGTGTCGTGCAGGGCATTGCGGTGTTGGGGATCACCTTGCACAAGGCACGGGGGCAGGTCGTAGGTAACCCGGTCGAGACCTTGTTCGAGTTCATCCGCCCAGTTGGTGAGGAACGCGCGGTCGTCGGGGCAGAGCGTGCGGGCAGTCGCAAGAGACCGCCGGATGGCGCTGAGGTTGTCGAGTCGGCGTATCGATATCGGTGGGGTGGTCAATCGGTGGAGATCCGCGAGAGGAGCGGCAAGGTCCGCTGCGGTGACGGGTCGGGCAGGTTGGGGAAGGTAGTTCCAAACGGTCGCCAGGGCGCCTTGTTGCAGCCGGACAGGCTGCCGAATTCCGGGGCGGAGCGGCACTGTGGGGAATCCCAGCTCCTGGAGCCAGCAGACGAGGGTAGCGGTGCGCTCAACGGCCTGGGGCGCAGTCCCCTTCCGGGCGATCTTGAGAACGACATCACCGAGGCGGATCACGGCATTGGTGTGGCCGCGCAGGAGGTGTGGCTCGCTGCCGTCGAAGTCGAACTCGTCGCATGCCTGCACGACCAGGGCATTGACCTCGTCACTGGTGTAGCCACCAGGAAGATGGGATTCCGTCATGGCTCCGGACTAAAGCAGTAGATCAGCAGTCAGCGCTCGGAAACGGCGAAGCTGTCATCCTCTCCGGTTCGCGGCAGCCAACACCACCGTCAGGTTTGTCCTTTGAGGACGTCGACCGCGCGTTCGTCGAGTTCCGCCGCGCAACGAACACCGCGTGCGCGGAAGGGGTAAGTTCCCGCTGGAGACGGGTGACCGCCTTGCCGGTACGTGTGGAATGGACTCCGCCGCGGCTCGCGGCGGACAGCATCTGCCGACGAGCCTCCTCGTTGCGGAAGTTGCCTCGAACGAAGGAGGCGACGTCGTCGGAGAGGTACTGAACGAGGGCGCTGCGTCCGTGGCGTCCGCCATGGCGTTCGTCCATCTCCGTGAAGAAGTGGATCATGTCACGCACGGCGGCGACTTCCGGCATGCCAACGCCGCGTCCGGTTCGAACCGCTGCGGTCCGGTCGGCCATCTCCTTGAGACGGGCGAGCGGAAGCACGGCGGCGGCCATCGAGTACGCCGACGATGTCAGGAGTCGGCGGCGATCCCATTCGTACAGCCGTATCGGTGTCACCCCCCTCGACCTGGCCTCGTCGGCCTTTGAGTGCGCGTTTCGCCGCTATCGGCCCCAGCGCCCCAAGGCGAGCGGGCACAAGGGTTGCGCGGTTGTACGGAGGTTGTCATCGCGCCCCGTTCGTGAACCGGCGTTGATCTCTTTGCCGGGTTCTTGACCAGGGCCGCTGATCGCATACCGTGCGGCCCCGGGCGAGGACATCGTTGGCTCGAAGACTGGGGAAGTTCAGGGTAAGCAACGGTGGCGAGCTGGCATGCTTCCGACTGTCGTATGTCAGAACGGAGCAACATGATGTCGTACGGTTCCGCACAGGACTCGAAGGACGTCGGGATCCGCATCCACGAGTTGCGGATGTTACGCGGCTACTCCCTCTCCGAACTCGGACGACGAGCGAATGTATCGCCTTCGATGTTGTCCAGGATCGAACGGGGAAGCCGGGTACCGAGTGAGCAGATCGTTTCAGCGGTCGCCCGGGCGCTCAGCGTCAGCGTCACGGTGTTGCACGGGCAGCCGTATATCGAGCAACTCCGCAAGGACCAGCTCGATCGCGTCATAGCTCCGTTGGGAGTGGCGCTGGACGACTGGGACATCTGCCCGGGACCGGACGATCCCGCCCCTCGGCCCCTGGCTCAACTCGGGAAGGAAGTCCGGAGGGTACAGGCTCTGCGGACGAACGCCGAGTACGGAGAACTCGCCGGGCGTCTGCCCGGCCTTCTCGGCGAACTGGCGCACGCGACTCTCCTACGGGAAGCACCAGGAGCGGATCGGGAACTCGCCTATTGGCTTCAGACGGAGGCGGCGCTCGGAGCCTTCAGTGTTGCCTACAAGTTCGGCTACATGGACCTGGCGAGGCTCGCCCTGGCGCGGATGGCTGCCGCCGCAGCCCAGTCGGGCGACCCCCGCCAAGTAGCCGCAGAACGAGTCAAGCGCGTCATGCTCCTCGCAGAGGGCCCCGCGTTGGAACGTGGACTTCGACTCGTCCAACAGGGCCTGCGAGATCTCGACCCCGACGGAACCCAGGAGACACAGGCCGTACGCGGAGGACTGATCCTCAAGGGCCTGCAACTCCATGGCTTGCGTGGAGACAGGACAGAGCTGGAAATCTGGCTCGAAGAGGCGCGGGGAGTAGCCCGGGAGACGGGCGAAACCAACCACTACCTGTTCGTATTCGGGCCGACCAACGTGGAACAACATGCCATCGAGGCCGCCGGTGACCATGACGAGCACGGCCTGGCAGTCGAGTTGAGCACATCCGTACGGCTACCGGACGGCTATCCGGCGGCACGAGCAGGGGTCTACTGGATCGATACCGCGAGGTCTCAGGCATTGACGGCGCGGCATGACGAAGCCGTGCATTCCCTGGAGAAGGCAAAGGCCGTGTCTCCACAGCAGACGCGGTATCACCCCACGGTTCGTTCGACGGTGGGAGTCCTTTTGCGGTCCCGCCCACGCGCTTCCGACAGGTTGCGGGCATTCGCACAGTGGAGTGGCGTGTAGCGGGCGCCCTCTGCGAAGTCAAGGATCCTGGCGTTGACTCCTTGTCAACGCCAGGGTCTTTCCTTTTCGCAAGGCTGGTCTACGACATCAAGGCGCCCCGGCGGACCTGTACCTCGCCAGGTGGTCCGAACCGGGGCTCGACCGACCAGCTTTGCGAAGGAGCTGATCAGCCGTATGCGTGACTCTATCGCCCATGCGTTCGCCCTTGTACGGGACTTACTGCGATTCCGCGACCGTGCCCCGGGGCGCCACTCCGCCGCGTATTTCGCCGGCCTGCCCGCCCCCGTCCCGCCGCCGTATGTGAGCCCGTGGTCGCGGCCGTGGACGGGGCCGACGAAGGAGCAGGCACAGGAGTTCTTCCGTACGCAGGCGGAGACCACACCCCTGGAACGGGGGTGGATGAGGTGACCCTGGAGAGCCTGTTGGCCGAGCCTCGGCCTGTCGTCGATGCGGTGGTGTGCGGGGCCTGTGGGCGGGAGACGGCGGCGCCGGTGGAGGTGCGGCCGGGTGTTGTCGCCTGTCCGGAGCACGTTCTCGATGTGTTCGAGAATCGGGTGGTGGCCCGGTGACCGGTATGGAGCTTCCGGTGTTCCGGGGGCGGGTGGTGCCGTGGATCACGCCGTGGTCCGGGGCGCCGGAGCTGCCCGAACCCCTGGTCCACGCCCCTGGCGGGCGGGGGATCGCCTACGCCGACGAAGGCGTGCACGACCGCACGTACGACGGGGTGCTGCTCGCGCGTGGGCGGGGGCGGCGTTCCACGGATGCGGGTGGGTATCCGCTGTACGACCAGGTCGATCCCCGGCGCCAGCACAAAGCCGCCGACCAGCTCCTGTGCCAGGTCTGCGGGCGGAAGCCGCCCCACTCCCGCGAGGGCCGGCTGTGGCTCCTCGCAGGCGTTGACGAAGCGGTGGAGGAAGCGCTGACCCTCACCCCGCCCATCTGCCCCACCCCCTGCGCCGTACTCGCCCTCCGGCAGTGTCCGGCGCTCGCAAAAGGGCATACGGCGGTACGGGTGCGCTACCCCAGGCCGTGGGGCTACCACGGCACCCTCCACACCCCCGGCACCACCCCACACCCCGCAGCCCTGCCGCACGAAGACCCCCGACTGCCCTGGCTCCTCGCCGAACGCGCCGTCACCCGCCTCATCGGCTGCACCCCCACCCACCTCCCATGAAGCCCGTGAGCAGCGCCCGCGTCCACCACGCCGCCCTCGGCGACCCGGCCGAAGCACGCGACAGCTACCCCGGGGACGAGGCTCTGGTGCGGCAGCTCGTGGGTATCGGGTATCCCGTCCATGCCGTCGCCCGGGCCACGCGCGCCTTCCACCTCCGCGCCGTGTCCTTCGTGACCGCCGGGCTCGGTATCGGGCAGATCGTGGAGATCGGACCCGGGCTGCCACCCCACACCACGCCCGCCACCCACCACATCGTCACCCGGCACCACCACACCCGGACCCGCGTCCTGTACATCGACCACGACCCCGAAGTCACCGCCCACCTCAACACCGCCTACGAAGACGCCGGAAGCGGAATCCGGTCCCTCACCGGCGATCTGCGCCAACCCGACGACATCCTCACCGACATCGCCCTCCACCTCGACCTGCGGAAGCCCGTCGCACTCGTCGCCACCGGCGTCCTCGACCAGATCGCCGACCACGAACAACCGCACGCGGCCGTACGCCGCCTCCTCAACGCCCTCCCCACCCGCAGCGCCCTCGTCGCCACCCACCTCACCCACGAACACGACCCCCAGACCATCCACCGGGCCGCACGCCTCCTGACCGACGCAGGGCTCCCGACCTACCCCCGGGGCTTCGAGGAGATCGCCGCCTTCTTCACCCACCTCACCCCCATCGGCCCCGGCCTCGTCCCCACCGCCCAATGGCACCCCACCCACACCGACAACCACGCACCACCCACCGACCACACCTACAGCGCCATCGGACACCTCACCTGAAAGAACCCTCCGTGCACACCATCCGCGTCACCGGCGAGATCCGAATCCAACCGCCCCTCCCACAGCACCTGACACAGCCGACTCCGTACCACCCCGACAACCCCGAAACCCCGCCCTACGGCTGCGACCTCATCCTCCACCTCGACACCACCGGCAACGCCACACACCTCACCACCCGACGCCACGACACCCACGCCCTCACCCAGCAGATCCAACACGCCCTCAACACCTTCCCCGACCACACCTTCACCGGCCACCTCCACTGCCACGGCAACCAACCCGGAAACCAATGGCACATCACCATCACCAACGGACACGCCAAAGCCATCCCGGCGGCGGCGAACTCAGGGCCCAGGACGGAATCTCTGCCGACCGGCGGATAGGTACGGGCCACGCGGGCCGATTCTGTGCCGATCGGCGGATGGGAACGCGCGGGCCCCGAGACCAGGCTTGAGGGAGTCAACCGGCCTCGTCGCCGGGATCGCCGCCGGCTCAGGGGAGTTCAGCATGCGCGCCACCACCATCGCCGTCCCCGTAGGAACACGCGGCGGCGTCCCCCGAGGCATTCGGGTCGCGGCGCACGCCGCCGCGTGGAGTCTGGTGCCGTCGGGGGTGTGGCGGGTCGCCATCGCACTGGGGTGGGACGCCGGGTTCACCGAGGGGGTCCTGATGGCCGGGAACTTCCCCGGCCGGGGGTCCCTGTATCTGATCGGGCTCAGTCTGTTCGCCGAGGCGGTCGGGCTGCTCACCCTGGGGCTTGTGCAGCGGTGGGGCGAGGAGCTGCCCCGCTGGGTACCGGTCCTGGGCGGGCGGAGGATTCCCGTGGCGGCCGCGGTGGTTCCGGCGTCGGTCGGCGCGGCGCTCGTCACCTGGGTCACCTTCGCCGGCGCTCTCAACTGGAACGACGCGGACAACATGGGCGCGCCGGGGTCGCCCGATGGTGTCGACTACTGGCTGATGACCGCCTGCTATCTGCCGATGCTGGCCTGGGGGCCGCTGCTCGCGGTGGTGACGGTGGCCTACTACCGGCGGCGGCGCCGGGAGAGGTGACCCAGCACCTCGGCGGCGCCGTCCTCGGCGGCGATGCCGTGGGCGAGTTCGGCCGCGCGGCGGCGGTGGGACGGCTCGGACAGGCACTCCGTGATCGCGGCCCCGAGGGATTCGGCGGTGAGTTCCCCGAACGGCAGGGGCCGGGAGGCGACTCCCAGCCGGTGGAGCCGGGAAGCCCAGAAGAGCTGGTCGGCCATCACCGGTACCGGCACGGCGGGCACCCCGGCCCGCAGTCCGGCCCCGGTCGTACCCGCTCCCGCGTGGTGGACGACGGCCGCGGTACGGGGGAACAGCCAGTCGTGTGGGACGTCGCCCACGGTCAGGACGTCGTCGGTACGGTCGCCGCCGGTCAGCCCGGCCCAGCCCGCCTGGACCACGGCCCGTACGCCCGCCCGCCGCACCGCCCCGGCCACCAGTGCGCCGAGCCGTTCCCCGTGGCCCGGTGCCATGCTGCCGAACCCGATGAACACCGGCGGCGGGCCCGCCCCGAGGAAGTCGACGAGATCGGCCGGGGGTTCCCAGCGCTCCGGCCGCGCGGGCCACCAGTAGCCCGTCACCCGGGCCCGGGACGGCCAGTCGTCGGGGCGCGGCACCACCAGGGGGCTGAAGCCGTGGAAGACCGGTGCGTCGTCGCCCCGTACCGGTGGCGCGTCGGCGGGGAGTCCGAAGCGGGTACGCAGCCGGGTCACGGCGTCCGCGAAGAGCCCATCCGCGCGGCTCAGGACCGCCCGGCCGGCGGCGCGGTTCCCCTCGGGGCCCAGGTCGTCGGTGTCCGGTGCGCCGGGCAGCGGGAAGGCGCCGGTGGCGAAGGCCGGTACGAGATAGGTGCCGACGACGGGGACTCCGTACGCCTCACCGACCGTCCGGCTGAGCGGTCCCGGGCCGAAGGGGGTGAGCACCAGATCGGTACCGCCCGCCACGGCGTCCGCCACCCCGTCGGCGAGCCCGTCCACGTACACCCTGGTCGACGCGCGGGCCTCGGCCCGCGACGCGGCCCGGGCCCAGTCGCGGATCAGTGCCTCCGGGTCCCCCGGCACCGGCCGGAAGCCGAGGCCGCAGCCGCCGACGAGCGCGGCGAAGGACGGATGGGCGGCGACGGCGACCTCATGGCCCGCGTCCAGCAGACGCCGGCCCAGGCCCGTGAAGGGCGCGACATCTCCACGGGAGCCGGCCGTGACGATCAGAATCCGCATAGGGGGATCCCGACCGTCACGGCCGGTTCCCGCGTCAGCGCATCCGTGTCGCCCACTCCTGCACCTTCTTGATCCGTTCCCGGATCTGGCCCGCCGTCGCCTCCGCGCTCGGGGGCCCGCCGCAGACCCGGCGGAGTTCGGTGTGGATCACACCGTGGGGCTTGCCGCTCTGGTGGACGTACGCGCCGACCATCGTGTTCAGCTGCTTCCGCAGCTCCAGCAGCTCCTTGTGGGAGACCACGGGGCGGCGCTCCGCCGGGAGTTCCAGCAGATCGGCCTCGGTGTCGGGCTTCTTGCGGCTGTGGGCGATCTGACGGGCCTGGCGCTTCTGGAGGAGCATCTCGACCTGGTCGGGTTCGAGGAGGCCGGGGATGCCGAGGTAGTCCTGCTCCTCCTCGCTCCCCGGGTGCGCCTGCATACCGAACTCGGCGCCGTTGTACATGACCCGGTCGAAGACGGCGTCCGATTCCAGCGCCTCGAAGGGGAGCTGGTCCTGTTCGCCGGTGTCCTCGTCCTGGGCCTTGTTGGCCTCGTCCATCTCCTTCTCGGACTCGGCGTACGGGTCCTCGTCGCCCTCCTTCTTCGGGCGGTCGAGGACGTGGTCGCGCTCCACCTCCATCTCGTTGGCGAAGCCGAGGAGCATGGGGATGGTGGGGAGGAAGACGGACGCGGTCTCGCCGCGCCTGCGGGAGCGGACGAAGCGCCCGACGGCCTGGGCGAAGAAGAGGGGGGTGGAGATGGTGGTCGCGTACACCCCGACCGCCAGCCGGGGGACGTCGACACCCTCGGACACCATCCGGACGGCGACCATCCACCGCTCGGTGCTCTCGCTGTACTCGTCGATCCGTTTGGACGCGCCCGCGTCGTCGGAGAGGACGACGGTCGCCTTCGTCCCGGTGATCTCCCGGATGAGTTTGGCGTACGCCCGCGCCGAGTCCTGGTCGGCGGCGATCACGAGGCCGCCCGCGTCCGGGATGGACTTGCGGACCTCGGTGAGCCGCTGATCGGCGGCGCGCAGCACATTCGGCATCCACTCGCCGCGCGCGTCGAGCGCCGTCCGCCACGCCTGGGAGATCGCGTCCTTGGTCATCGGCTCGCCGAGGCGGGCCGCGATCTCGTCACCGGCCTTGGTGCGCCAGCGCATATTGCCGCTGTACGAGAGGAAGATGACGGGTCGCACGACGCCGTCGCCGAGGGCGTGTCCGTAACCGTAGGTGTAGTCGGCGGAGGAGCGGCGGATACCGTCGTTGCCCTCCTCGTAGGTGACGAAGGGGATGGGGTTGGTGTCCGACCGGAAGGGCGTACCGGTCAGCGCCAGCCGCCGCGTCGCCGGGTCGAACGCCTCCAGACACGCCTCGCCCCACGACTTGGAGTCGCCCGCGTGGTGGATCTCGTCGAGGATGACGAGGGTCTTCCGCTGCTCGCAGCGGTTGCGGTGGAGCATCGGGCGGACTCCGACGCCCGCGTACGTCACGGCGACGCCGTGGTACTCCTTGCTCAGCGGACCGGCGCTGTAATCCGGGTCCAGCTTGATCCCTATCCGCGCCGCCGCGGCGGCCCACTGCTTCTTCAGATGCTCGGTCGGGGCGACGACGGTCACCTGCTGGACCACATGGTGGTGGAGCATCCAGGACGCGAGCGTCAGCGCGAAGGTGGTCTTCCCGGCGCCGGGGGTGGCGACCGCGAGGAAGTCCCGCGGCTGCTCCTGCACGTACTTGTCCATGGCCCCCTGCTGCCAGGCGCGCAGCTTGCCCGCCGTGCCCCAGGGGGCGCGGCCGGGATAGGCCGGGGAGAGGTGGTGTGAGTGGGAGGCGGTAGTAGTCACGGTCTCCGGTGCGGCGGGTCGTCGGGCGGCGGGCGTCGGGCGGTGTGCGGCACTCAGTCGGGCGGTGTGCCGCGGGCGGCTCTCAGTCGGTCGTCGGGCGGTCGGCGGGCGAGTCGTCGGCCGGGCCCCGGCAGGGGCTCGGTATGACAACCGGGCCACCCTACCGGTGCCTCCGATGCGGTCCGGGCCGGACGAGGCCGGGGCCTCGGCGGGTGCGACCTACCTCACACGAAGTCGCCTCCGCTGCCCTGCGCGCCGGCCCGCAGCTCCCGGAGCCGTACCGCGATCTCCGGCATCTCCGCCACCGTGCCCGACGCGACACCCACGACCAGGTCGTACGCGGCGTCCTGGTCGACGTCGCGCATGTCCTCGCCGTTGAGGTGGAGGAAGACGGCCGTGGAGAGCCAGGCCATCCGCTTGTTGCCGTCGACGAGGGGGTGGTTCACGGCGAGAGCGTGCAGCAGCGCCGCCGCCTTCCCGAAGGTGTCGGGGTACGCCTCCACGCCGTACATCCGCGCCCCGGGCCGGTGGACGGCCGAAGCCAGCAGGCCCGCGTCCCGGACGCCCACGGGCCCGCCGAAGCCGATCTCGGCGAGATCCCCGGCCTCGGCCTCCGTCAGCAGTCTCGGTCCCGGTCCCATTCCCTGTCCCGGTCCCCATCCGAGTCCCACGGCCTACTCCCCCAGCCGTCGCAGCAGCCCGGCCTGGCGGCGGGCGTACTCCGTGCCGATCCGGCGGACCTCCGGGCGGTCCTCCGCCGTCGCCCGGGCCAGATAGTCGTCGAGCGCGGCGAGCACGAGCGTGTGCGGGTCGGCTCCGGCGGCCTCGGCGCGGGCGGCCAGGGCCTCGTACCGGTCGGCGGTGAGGCGGAGTTCCATCGTGGTCATGGGGCGAAGGTAGCGGGCGGGCGGACCGGAGCCGTACGGGTTTTCCCGGGTACGGCGGACCAGTGGCCCCTTACGCCGTCGCCGTCGCCGTCGCCGTCGCCGCCACCGGTGGAGCCTTCACCCGCGTCGCGACCCACGCGCCGATCAGGGCGACCACCGCCATCGGGAGGAAGACCACCGCGAACGCCGCCGGGTGGGATCCGCCGGAGGACTCCGCCGCCGTGGTGGCGTGGTGGGCGACCGAGCCGCCGCCGAGCGCCGCGAAGGCCGCGCCGCCCGCCGCCAGCAGCATGATGTTGGAGAGGCCGTCGGAGATCTGGAGGGACGCCGAGTTGGCCCCGGCCTCCTCGGGGGCGGAGAGCTTCAGGAGCATCACGCTGGTCGACGCGATGACCATGCCCATACCGAAGCAGCCGACGGCCCAGCCCACGGCGAGGGTCCACACGGGGACGGAGTCGATGAGGACGAGGGGTGCCGCCGCGATGGCCGCCGCGCACAGGACCATGCCGGTGGACATCAGGCGTTCCCGGTACGGCTCCACCCGCGGCCGGGACTGGAGGAAGGAACCCAGCGCCCAGGTGAGGCCGCCGGCGGCCAGGGAGAAGCCCGCCATCGTCGGGGAGAGGCCGCGCTGGGTCACCAGCATCAGCGGGATGAACGACTCGGCGGCGATGAAGGAGCCCGCGGCCACGCCCCGCAGCAGGACCACGGACGGCAGTCCGCGCGCGGCCAGGTAGGTGCCCTTCGGGAGCAGGCCCAGGACGGCGGGCACCAGCAGCGCCGCGCCGGCCGCAGCCGGGATCAGGGAGAGCCAGGCCAGGTCCTGCGCCGAGTACTGGAGCAGTCCGGCGCCGACGGAGATGCCCAGCGCCAGCCGGGTCCTGCGGCGGTCGAACGGCTGCCGGGGCGCGTTCGGATCCGCGGGGCCCGAGGCCATCCGGCGGATCGCGGGCAGCGCCAGCGCCAGCGGGAAGACCACGAGCGCGGGGATGCCGAGGAACACCCAGCGCCAGCCGAGCTGCTCGGTGACCGTCCCGGAGGCCAGCGGGCCGACGATCGACGGGATGATCCAGCTCGCGGCGAAGGCGGCGAGGATCTTGGGCCGCAGATGTTCGGGGTAGGCCCGCCCGATGACCACGTACAGGCTGACGATCACGAGGCCGCCGCCGAAGCCCTGGACGGCGCGGCCGAGGATGAACAGCCACATCGCGTTCGCGGTCCCGGACAGCACCAGGCCGGCGCCGAAGGCGGCGATACCGGTGGCGAGGGGGCGCAGCGGCCCGTCCCGGTCGGCCCACTGCCCGGCCAGGACCATCGCGAGGAGGCTGGTGGTGAAGTAGGAGGAGAAGGCGAAGGCGTAGACCTCGACGCCGTTCAGCTCGCGGGCCGCGACGGGCATCGCGGTACCGACGGCGGTCGCCTCGAAGGCGATCAGGAGAACGACGGCGATGATGCCGATACTGAGCGCCCGGTAGGTACTGTCGAGTACCCCGTCGCCCTTGCCGTCACCCTTGCCGTCGCCCCCCGGTCCTGGCCCGGTGTCCACGGCGACCGGACCCTCCTGGATCGGGGACCGCGCCGGGGATACGGGGGATATGACGGGGCCTGCGGGCTGTGGGGTGACCTCCGGGTCACGGGGTTCGAGGGCGCTCATCAGCCAAGGGTAAGTGGCTTAGGCAACTATGGGAGCTGTCGCGGGGCGGGGATCGGGCTGGTCCGTTGGTCCTACGCCTCCGAGAAGGTGTCCGCGGGAGCCGGGCAGGTGCCGGGCGCATACCGGGGAGGCGTATGTGAACGGAGCATGGCGGTCGTATTGCGGGGCGCGTGGATCTCTTGGCCCGCGCGGGCGGCGCCCCCTACGGTCGTGGCCAGGGAGACCACCGCGACACCGGCGGGGGAACCCCACGACCGTGTACCCGAGTGGTTCAGGGCCTCGTCTGCAAAACGAGTCACGCCGGTTCGAATCCGGTCACGGTCTCGGGACGCGCGCTTCATGGCGGGCGGACCATGGCAACACGGGAAACGGGTCCGGTCGTCCCCCACGGCGGAGGGTGGACGGCCGGACCCGTGGCGTGTCCGTACCCCGTGGCATGTCCGCCGCCCGGTACGACGGAGCGCCCGGCACCCGTCGCGTACGGGGCGTACGGCGCCCGAGGCGCCCGGCGACTCAGACCCGTGCCTCGTCCAGTTTCCCCAGGATGGCGTCCACGGTCTCCTCGACCGTCAGACCGCCGGAGTCCAGCCACAGCCCGATCGCCGGCGTCTCGTCGCGCAGGACCGCGTCGAGACCCTCGGGGGTCCAGCCGAGGCCGTAGCCCGTCTTCGCCCGCGCCTCCTCCCGCGCGGCGATCACATCCGGCCGGGGCGCGAGGACGACGACATAGAGGGGGCGGGTACGGACCATGGCCACGTACTCCGGCAGCGCGTCGCCGATCACGATGTCCTGGACGACGGCCGTCCAGCCCGCGTCCGCGTACAGATCGGCGGTGTGCGCGGAGATCCGGTGACGCAGCCGCAACTGCTCCCGTACGACGTCACGGGCGTCCGCGTCGGCGCTCATCTCCGCCGCACCGGACACCATCATCCGGCGGAAGGCGTCCCCACGGACATGCGCGGAACGGGGCAGCCGCTCGGCCAGGGCCTGGGCGACGGTGGACTTCCCGGCGGCCATGACGCCGGTGACGAGGACGACGGAGGAGTCGAGGTGCCGGAGGTGAGCGGAGTCGGTCATGGGGTGACGCTAAGCGGCGGGGCGGGGGCCGTTCCACGGTTTTTGGGTACGGGGCCGGTGTCGGGCGGGCAGGTGGAGGTGGTCAGGGGCGCTGGGGGTCCCCCCGCACCGGCGGCCCGGCGGCACGGGGCCAGGGGGCTACCCCTGGACCACGGCCGCCTGGGGGCGGATGGGGAGGCGGTTGACCGGGCGGCCCGTCGCGGCGCGGACGGCCGCCGCCACCGCCGCCGGCGACGTCACCACCGGCACCGCGCTCGCCGCCTTCGCGCCGAACGGCGCCACCACGTCCCGTTCCTCCACGAGCTTCACGATCCGGATGTCCGGCGCGTCGAGCGCCGTCGGCAGGGCGTAGCCCGTCAGGTCGGGGCGGCGTACGACACCCCGGTTGGTGCGGAGGTTCTCCGTGAGCGCCGTGCCCACACCGAGGGTGACACCGGCCTCGATCCGGACGGCGAGCTGCGCCGGGTTGAGGATCCGGCCCACGTCCTGGGCGACCGCCATCTCCACGACCCGGATCGAGCCGAGTTCGATGTCGACGTCGACGACCGCGCGGACCGCGCAGAACGCGAGGCCGACGAAGGCGTCGCCCTGCCCGGTCTCGTCCAGCGGCTCGGTGGGATGCGGGCGGCATTGCGCGGTGGCCCACAGCTCCTTGCCCTCCAGCGCCTCGGCGACGGTGACCGAGAGCACCCCGTCGTACGAGGTGATCTTGCCGTCGGCGATCTGGAGCAGCTCCGTGGACATCCCGAACTGATGCGCCAGCGGCTGGAGGAGCTGGGTGCGGACCATCTTCGCGGCCCGCTCGACCGCGCCGCCGGAGACCCAGGTGTGCCGTCCGTGGCAGGCCGGGCCCGCCGGGGGCTGGTCGGTGTCGACGGAGGCCACATGGACCTCGTCGACCCCGAGGGTCTCCTGGACGATCTGCCGGGCCAGGGTGGTGAAGCCGGAGCCGGTCTCCACCGCCGCGCAGATGACGGTCGCGATGCCGTCCTGGACCTTGACCGTGGCCGTGGACACCTCGTCGGTGCCTTCGGCGCCCAGCATATGGACCATGCCGAGGGCGTAGCCGACGCCCCGGCGCACGGCGGCCGGTTCCCCGGCGCCCTCGGGTCCGCCGGGGAGGAGCCAGTCGTCCTCGGGCGAGTCCTTGGGGAGCGGCGGGAGCGGATGGTCGCGTACCGCTTCCAGCAGTTCGGCGACGGGCGCGGGGCAGGTCACGGTCTGGCCGGTGGGGAGGATGTCCCCGGTGGCGAGGACGTTGCGGAGCCGCAGGTCGGTCGGGTCGAGGCCGAGCTTGTTGGCCAGTTTGTCCATCTGCGCCTCATAGGCGGCGCAGACCTGCATGGCGCCCTCGCCGCGCACATGGCCCGACGGGGGGTTGTTGGTACGGACCGCCCAGCCCTCGATGAAGGCGTGCGGGACGACGTACGGGCCGCAGGCGAAGGCGACGGCGGCGGCCAGCGACTCGGACGACGAGTCGGCGTAGGCGCCGGAGTCCAGCAGCAGTTGGGCCTCCACCTTCACCAGGCGGCCCTCGGCGTCGGCGTGGTGCCGGTAGCGCAGGAGCGTGGGGTGGCGGTGGGCGTGCCCGAGGAACGACTCGTCGCGGGTGGCGGTGAGCTTCACCGGGCAGCCGGTGCGCAGCGCCAGCAGTCCGAGGGGGAGCTGGAAGCCGGGGTCCTCGCGGTCGGAGGTGGCGCCGGGCACCCCGGTGACGACGACCTTGACCCGGTCGGGGTCGAGGCCGAAGCAGGCGGCGGCCAGGTCGCGGTCGGTGTGCGGGTCGGTGGAGGCGACGTACAGTTCGACGCCCCCGTCGGGGCGGGGTACGGCGAGTCCGGCCTCGGCGCCGACGGGCGCGGGGTCCTGGCGGCCGATGCGGTACAGCCCCTCGACGATCACGTCGCCGGTGATGTCGGGGTCGCCGTAGCGCAGCGGGATATGCCGGATGAGGTTGCCGTCGGGGTGCAGCGGCGGGGCCTCGAAGGCGAGTTCCGGGTCCGTGACCGGTTCCAGGATCTCGTACTCGACGACGATGGCGAGGGCGGCGAGCCGGGCGGTGTCCGGATGGTCGGCGGCGACGGCGGCGATCGCCTCGCCGTGGTGGCGGACCAGGTCGGCGGCGAAGACGGGCCGGTCGGCGACGCGGCGGCCGTAGGCGGAGTCGCCGGGGATGTCGTGATGGGTGATCACGGCCCGGACGCCCTTCATCTCCCGCGCGGCGGAGGTGTCGACGGAGACGATCCGGGCGTGCGGGTGCGGCGAGCGGAGGATGGCCGCCCACAGCAGGCCCTCGGCCCAGAGGTCGGAGGCGTACGGGAAGGTGCCCTCGGTCTTGGCGCGGGCGTCGGCCGCGGGCAGGGACGCGCCGATGCCGTGCACGGGCGGGTCCGGTACGGGTCCCTGGGAGCCCGGGGCCGAGGCCGCCGGGAGGGTCGCCGTGGTGGTCGCGGTGGCGTCGCTGCTCACGCCATGCCTCCGTCATGGGGGTGGGGCTGCACACTACCCGCACCGGGAGGCGCCTGGTGTGGAATACGGGCTTCCGGAACGGGGGCTCCGGGGACCGGGGGGCCGCCGGGCCGGTGCTGGCCGGGGTCCGCCTCGGCCGCCGCCGCGCTCGCCTCGCGCTCGGCGACGACCTGGTCGACGGCGTCGAGCACACCGCGGTAGCCGGAGCAGCGGCAGAGATTGCCGCACAGGGCCTGCCGGGTCTCCAGTTCGGTGGGGCTGTGGTTGCCTTCCAGCAGGTCGTGGACGGTCATGGCCATCCCGGGGATGCAGAAGCCGCACTGGACGGCGCAGTTCCGGGCGAGGGCGCGCTGGACGTCGGAGGGTTCGCCGTGTTCGGCGAGGCCTTCGACGGTGCGGACCTCGGTTCCGGCGGCGGTGGCCGCGGGCACCAGGCAGGAGGCGACGAGCCGGCCGTCGACCTGGACGTTGCAGGCGCCGCACTCGCCCTGGGAGCAGCCGTCCTTGGCACCGGCGAGGCCGAGGCGCTCGCGGAGCACGTACAGCAGCGACTCGCCGATCCAGGCGTCCGTGACGGGCCGGTCGGTGCCGTTGACGCGCAGGACGTACGAGGTCGGCGGGTGCTCCTCGAAGGCGGGAACGAACGGGACTTCCGGTTCCGGTTCGGATTCCGGTTCGGACTCCGGTTCGGGTTCGGGCGCGGTGTCGGCCGCGGGTTCCGGCTCGGGATCCGCTACGTCGGCGGAGGCGTCGGGCGCCTCGGTGGCTTCGGTGGCTACGAGTTCGGCCGGTTCCGCAGCGACGGCCTCGGGCTCGGGCTCGGAATCCGCGACCGGCTCGGCCTCGTGGCCGGGATCCGCTACGTCGGCGGGGGCGTCGGCCACCGGCGGATGCTCCGGGTGGGGAGCGGGCCGCTCGACGACGGGCGCGACGGCTTCGGCGTGCTCGACCGGCTCGGCGGGCGCGGCTTCCTCGACGGGCTCCACGGACGCCACAGGCACCACAGGCACCACAGGCACCACGGGCGCGGCCTGCTCCACCGGCGCCACAGGCACCACGGGCACCACCGGCTCGATCCGCTCGGCCGGTTCGGTGTGCGGCTGTGCCACCGGCTCGGCGACGGGGTGCGCGGCCCAGGGCGCCGCGGCCCCGCCCGGCAGGGTCGCGGGGGCGTCGGAGGGCGCCCAAGGCGCCGCCGCGGCGGCCTGCGGGGCCTCCGGGTGGAGGTCCGGGTGGAGTTCGGGGTGGAGTCCGGGGTGCGGCTCGGTCATGGAGTGTCCGGACGGCGCCGGAGGGGCGTTCCACTGCTGGGCCCGGAGCATGGCCGTGGTGTACTCGCCGGTCTCCTCCGGCAGATCACCGCGGGCGACCGGGATCGTCCACTGCCCCGTGACATCGCTGGGGGCCGCGGGCCCCCGCTGGTCCACGACCTCCTGGAAGGCCCACTGGCCGGTGGCGTGCGGGTCGTCGGGGTGCGGCACGGTGCCGGACTCGGGCTCGGGCCAGCCGCCCGGCACATGGCCGGGAACCGTACCCCCGTCGTGCGGAAGACGTGCCTGCGGCGGGATCTGCGGATCGGCGACGGGTGTCAGCGGCAGGATCATCGGCGGTACGAAGCCGTGGCCCGGCGCCTCCAGCGGCGCGGCCCGCAGCTGGTCCTCCGACGGCAGCTGGACGAACGCGGTCGCCTCGTGGTCGAACGCGCCCTGGGGCATGGGCTGCCAGCCGCCGTGCCCGGAGGGCTGCGGATAGCCGGGGTGGTGACCCTGATTGTCCTGGTGACCGTGGTGAACCTGATGTTCCGGGTGACCGGGGTGGCCGGGGTGGCCCCGGTGCTCCTGGTGGCCCTCGTGGCCCTGGTGACCGAGGTGCCCCTGATCACCGGGGTGTTCGCCGCCCGGCGGGTGGTCGTTGCCGGTGTTGCTGTTATTGCCGTTGTTGTTGTTCACGACAGCGCCCTCCCCAGCGCGCGCCGGGCCAGCGCGGCGACCGTACGCCGCAGATGCAGAACCGCGGGCGGCAGCCGTTGCGGCTCCTCGCCCGGGGCGGCGGGCTCCGGGTCGGGGATGCAGGCGGCGGCGACATAGTCGCCGAAGGCCGCCAGCGCCTCGACCGCGAGACCCCGCTCGCCGTCCCAGTCGATGAGTGACGCGATCCAGCGTTCCGCTTCCAGCGGGCGCAGCGGCATCGGCGCGATGGCGCCGACGGCGCAGCGCACCCCGCGCCGCTGCGGGTCGAGGACGACCGCGACGGACGCGGTCGCCCGTCCCGGGCCGGTCCTGCCGGTGGCCTTGAGGAACACCTGGGGCGCGTGGAGCAGGGGAACGCGGACGTAGCCGACGAGTTCGGCGGGGCCCAGCAGATCGCGGCCCGCGAGCAGCTGGGCGACCGGGATCTCGCGGCGGACGCCGCCGGGCCCGGCGATGATCAGCTCGGCCTCCAGCGCGGCGAGGACGGGCAGGGTGTCCCCGGTCGGCGCGGCGGAGGCGATATTGCCGCCCAGGGTCCCGGCGTTGCGGATCTGCGGCGGTCCCGCGGCGCGCGCCGAGGCGGCGAGCGCCGGGATGAGCGCGGCGAAGTCGGGCCGTCCCATGCGGGCATGGGTGAGTCCGGCGCCGAGGAGGGCGTGTCCGCCGTCCTGGTAGCGCCAGCCGCGGATCTCGCTGATACGGCCGAGTCCGACGAGTCCCGAGGGCCGCAACTGCCCCCGGTTGACCGCGGCCATGAGGTCGGTTCCGCCCGCGACCGGCACGGCTGCGGGCATGGCGGTCAGCGCCGCCACGGCCTCGTCGAGCGAAGCCGGCAGCGTCACCGACTGCGATGTCTGCGGTGCGTGCGTGGTCACCCAGCTGCCCCTTCCCGGTGTCCGGCGTCCCGCCTGTGTTGCCGTACCGTACGTGCTCACAGCCCGGACGTGGCAACTCTGGCACATCTTCCGAGCCGACCGCCGCGAGGGTCCACGAAGGGCCTGTCCGCGACGATTGTCCCCTTCCTTGCTGGATGCACCTCTTTCAGCCGCATCACCTTTCCGCCCCCATCAGTACCCGTCGGCCACCATCGGACACCTTCACAACCATTCGGCGGGTAAAAGGCGGTGGACGGCGGATGACAGATGAATCGTACGATTCCCCCGTTGACGCCCGGGGTTCGACCGGTTCGCGGAGCGCGCGCGAGCGGCCCCCGGTCCCCCGCGCGTCGTACGCGGGGCACCGGGGGCCGGGACCGGACCGGGGACCGGCCGGGGACGGTCACACGTTCGGCGGCGCGCCCTCGCGGGGGAAGCCCTTGACGCCGGGACGCTTCTGCCAGGGCCGGGGCCCTTCGGGGCGGCGGTAGTCGACGCCGAGGGCGTCCAGCCGCGGATAGTGCGCACCCATCCGGGCGGCGAAGCCCGCGTAGTCGCGCTCCGCCGGGGCGGGCAGCGCCGACCAGGCCACCTCGGCGAAGGCGGCGAGCCGCGGGAAGACCTGGTAGTCGACGCGGGCCCGCTCCTGCATCACCTCGGTCCAGACATTGGCCTGGGTGCCCAGGATCCGGACCGCCGCCTCCGGTTCGAGGTCCGGCGGTACGGGCTCGAAGCGGTAGACGTCCTCCAGGGTGCGGACGTAGCCGATCGGCATGGGCTCGTCGGGCCCGCCGTCCTGGCGGTGGTCGAGATAGACCTGCTGCTCGGGGCACATCACCACGTCGTGGCCGGCCCGCGCGGCCTCGATCCCGCCCGCGTAGCCGCGCCAGGAGGAGACCGTCGCGCCGGGCGCGAGGCCGCCCTCCAGGATCTCGTCCCAGCCGATGAGCCGCCGGCCGCGGGCGGCGAGCCAGGTGTCGAAATGCCGGATGAACCAGGACTGGAGGCCGTCCTCGTCGCCGACGCCCAGCTCCCGGATCCGGGCCTGCGCGGCGGGCGACTCCTTCCACTGGTCCTTGGGGCACTCGTCGCCGCCCATGTGGACGAAGGGCGAGACCTCGGCCGGGAAGAGGTCGAGGACCTCCTCCAGCACGCCCTCGTAGAACCGCAGGGTCTCCTCGGTCGGGGCGAGGACGTTCGGATTGACGCCCCAGGTGTCCCAGGGGGTGAGGGAAGCGGTGTCGACGACATCGGTGTTGCCGAGTTCCGGATAGGCCGCGATCGCGGCCTGCGAGTGGCCGGGGATGTCGATCTCGGGAACGACCCGGATATGGCGCTCGGCGGCGTAGGCGACGATTTCCCGGATGTCGTCCTGGGTGTAGTAACCGCCGTACGGCTTCTCGTCCCACAGCTCCGAGAAACGGTGCCCCCATTTCGTCCGGGGCCGCCAGGCACCGGCCTCGGTGAGCTTCGGATGGCGCTTGATCTCGATGCGCCAGCCCTGGTCGTCGGTGAGATGGAAGTGGAAGACGTTGAGTTTGTGCGCGGCGAGCAGATCGAGCATCCGCAGCACGTCGTTCTTGGGCGTGAAGTGCCGGGCCACGTCCAGCATCAGACCGCGCCAGCCGAAGCGGGGCGCGTCCTCGACGGTCCCCGCGGGGAGCGCGGCGACCGTCGAACCGGCGGCGGGCGCGGCCCGGAAGGCACCCGGCCCCAGGAGCTGGCGCAGGGTCTGCGCGCCCCAGAAGACCCCGGCGCCGTCGCCGCCGCGGATCTCCACCCCGCCGGCGGTGACGGTCAGCCGGTACGCCTCGGCCGCCAGCGACGGGTCCACGGCGAGCGTGACGGTGTTGGACCCGCCGGGCTCACCGGGCGGCAGCGGCAGTCCGAGGGCGGCGCCCACGGTGCCGCGCAGCCAGCGCTCGGCGGTCCCGGTGCCGGGGCCCGCGGCGAGCTCGGTCGCGGTGTCCGGGGTGAAGCTCCCGCCCTCGGGCGCGGCCGTCACCGAGACCGGTGCCGGGATCAGCCCGGTGGGTCCGGGTGCCGCCTCTGTGTCGCTCATGCCGTTGTTTCCCTCCTGCCCGGGGTCGCCGGGCGTGACGTGTCGGCTGGTCGGTCGCCGTCGTTCCCCGTGGGTCCGTGTCGGGCCTTACCGTCCCCCGTCGGTCTTGCCGGGCCTTGTCGGGCCTTGCCGTTCCCCGTCGGCCGGTACCGCCTGTACCGGCCGTACCGGTTCTCAGTCCTTGACCGCGCCGCCGAGTCCGGAGACCAGCCGCCGCTGCACGAGGACGAAGAAGATCAGTACCGGAATGGTCATCACCGTCGACCCGGCCATGATTCCGCCCCAGTCGTTCTCGTCGGGTTTGAAGAAGACGAGGAGCGCCATCGGCAGGGTGGACTGCGAGGTGTCGCTGATGATGAACGACTTGGCGAAGAGGAAGTCGTTCCAGGTGGAGATGAAGGAGAAGACGCTGGTGGCCACGAGCCCCGGGAACACCAGCGGGAAGAGGATCTGCCACAGGAAGCGGGTACGGCTGGCGCCGTCGATGTAGGCGGCTTCCTCCAGCGCCTCGGGGACCGCCTTGACGAATCCCCGGAGCATCCAGATCGCGAACGGCAGGGAGAACGCGATGTGCGGCAGGATCAGCGACCACAGGGTGTTGAGCTGACCCAGATCCCGCATCAGGAAGAACATCGGAATGGTCAGCGCCTCGATGGGAACCATCTGCGCGACCAGGAACATGATGAGCAGGGTCGTACGGAACTTGAAGCGGAAGCGGGTGACCGCGGTGGCCGCCAGGAAGGCGATCAGCGCGGACGCCAGGACGACCGTTCCCGCGACCATCAGGCTGTTGAGGAAATAGCGCCCGAATTCCTGCTGTTCGAAGACCTTGCGGAACGAGTCGAGGGACGGGTTCAGCGTCCACGGCTTGGCGTCGGTGGACTGGATCTCGCCCGCCGGCTTGAACGCCGACAGCACCATCCAGTACAGCGGAAAGGCCACGACGACGGCGATCAGAACGGCCGACAGCTCGGCGGCGAGCCGCCAGGGACGCCGGATCAGGGGCCCCTTGCGGCGGACCGCGGCCGGGGCCGCGGGCGCCTTCTCCGATCCGTTCGCGGGAGCCTTCACGGTGCTGCTCACAGTTCTTCTCCCTGCCGTCGCATGAGCCTCAGATAGACGAGGGTGACGGCCAGCAGAATCAGCAGCATCACCACGCCGATGGCCGAGCCCAGGCTGTACTGCGAGGACGCGAAGGCCTTCTGGTACGCGTACACATTGAGGACGAGATTCTGTCCGGCGATTCCGCCGCCGGTGGTCATCACATAGATCTGGGTGAAGACCTTGAAGTCCCAGATGATCGACTGGATGGTGACGACCACCAGAATGGGCCGGAGCATCGGCGCGATGATCGTGCGCCAGATCCGCCACTGGGACGCCCCGTCCAGCGACGCCGCCTCCAACACCTCCGACGGAATCGCCTTGATGCCCGCGTACACGGTCACCATGACGAACGGGAAGGAGCACCAGACGACCTCGAAGAGGACGAGGGCGAAGGCGCTGTAGCGCCCGTACGTCCACGAGTAGTCGCCGAGTCCGAGCAGCCGGTTCACCGGGCCGTGGTCGGGGTCGAAGAGGAAGACCCAGACGGTGGAGCCGGTGATCGCCGGGGTGGCCCAGGCGCCGAGCGCCGCCATCATCAGCAGCAGCCTGGGCACCGCCCGGATCCGGGTCAGCAGCACCGCGAGGGCACAGCCGACGGCGAGGGTGGTGATCACACACGCGGCGGCGAAGACGACCGTCGCGATGAGGACGTCCCAGAACTGCGGGTCGGCGAAGAGGTCCTGGTAGTTGCCGAAGCCCACGAAGGTGGTGGGTTCGCCACCGCTCACCTGGGCCTGGGTGTATTCGAGGAACGAGATCAGACCGAGCTGGTAGATCGGGTAGACCAGCAGCCCGGCGAGGACGACGAGCGCGGGCAGCAGATACAGCCAGGGTGTCCACCCGCTGCCGCGCCGCGTGCCACCGCCCCGCCGCGCGCCGCGCGCCTTACCGTCCCTGCCGGGTCGCTTCCCGGCGGGGGCCGGGGCGGCGGTCTGCACCGCGCCCGGCTCCGCTGTCGCTTCGTGCGTCATATCGATGTGCTCTCCGGTTCGGGTTCCGGTTCCGGTCAGCCCGCGGCGGAGAACGCCGCGTCCATCTTCTTGGCGGCGTCGTTCGCGGCCGATTCGACGTTCTTCTTGCCGCTGACGACCTCCTGGAACATGGTCGGCAGGACGGTGGAGGCGTCGATCTGGCCCCAGCCGGAGGAGGCGGGGACGAACTTGGTGCCGGCGCCGAGGGTGTCGACGAACGGCTTGACGAAGGGCTCCTTGGCGGCGACCTCGGTCCGGACGTCGGTGTAGGTGGGCAGGAAGCCCATGGCGTCGAAGAACTTGCGCTGGCTCTCCTTGCCCGCGATGGACTTCATCAGCTCGACCGCGAGGGTGCGGCGGGGGCTGCTCTTGAGGACGCCGACGTTGTTGCCGCCCGCGAAGGCGGGCGCGATGTCACCGGACTTGGCGCCGGGCAGCGGGACGACCGCGTACTTGCCCTTGACGCTGCCCGCCTCGACGGCCTGGTGGCTGAAGTCGCCGCCGATGGCCATGGCGGCGGTGCCGGAGGCGAAGGCGGTCACGGTGGCGTTGCCGCCCATGGTGGCGCACTTGGCGGCGGGACAGTTGTCGTCGCCGAAGAGGGACGTGTAGGTCGTGATGCCCTTCTGGGCGGCCGGGCTGTTGATCGCGGCCTTGTACTTTCCGCCGGACTCGGTGGCGAGCTCACCGCCGTTGGCCCAGATGAACGGCATCGCGCCGTAGGTGTAGGCGCCGCCGACGGCTATGCCGTACATGTTCGGCTTGGCCTTGCGGATCTGCTTCGCCGTGGCGACCAGTTCGTCCTGGGTCGTCGGCGGCTTGAGGTTCAGCTCCTTGAAGACGTCCGTGCGGTAGTACAGGGCGCGGACGCCGACGAAGAGGGGCGCGCCGTAGACCTTGCCGTCGACGGTCACGGACTGCCGGGCGGTGGTGTCGGTCTCCTTGGCGTCGGCCCAGTCGCCGAACTCCTTGGTCACATCGGCGAGTCCGCCGTCCTTCACATATCCCGCGGTGTCGGTGTTGCCGTACTCGATGACGTCCGGGGCGCTCTTGGGGTCGTTGAACGCGGCCTTGATGCGCTGGGCACGGGTCTCGACGGGGATGTACTCCACCTCGACCTTGGTGTCCTTGTTCTTCTGGGTGAAGGAGGCGATGGCCTCGTCGACGACCTTCTTCTTGGGGTCGTTGTTGACCTCCTGGAAGAGCCACACCCGCAGGGTGCCGGTCTTCTCGTCCTTCTTGGAGCTGGTGTCGGAGGTCTGGGGCGCGCAGGCGGTGGCGGTGAAGCCGGCGAGGACGAGAGCGGTGACCGGAACGGCGATGCGGGAGCGGAGCTTCATTGGCGGTCCCTCGGGAAAGAGTGCGAAGCGCGTTGCGGCATATGCAACGCGTGTTTCGTGCTGCACAACACCGGTGAACATAGAACGGCTCAAACGCATCGACAAGTGGTCTCAACCACTCTGTGACCGGGGGAAGCATCCTGTGCAACG
The DNA here is from genome assembly GCF_042753905.1 of Streptomyces sp. NPDC059248. Lineage (NCBI taxonomy): Bacteria > Bacillati > Actinomycetota > Actinomycetes > Kitasatosporales > Streptomycetaceae > Streptomyces > Streptomyces sp. NPDC059248. The sequence continues at coordinate 153,380 of NZ_JBHYZV010000003.1, forward strand.
ACCGACAAAAGGCCCGAAGAATGACAAAAAGGTCCCCGGGGCGCGTAACGTCGCGCCCCGGGGACCTCGGTCACCGCCGTACCGGCGGCGGGGATGGACTCCCGGTTACTTCTTGTCCTTGCCGCCCTTGTCGCCGCCCGGGCCCATGGACTCGTAGATCTCCTTGCAGAGCGGACAGACCGGGTACTTCTTGGGATCGCGCCCCGGCACCCAGACCTTTCCGCACAGCGCGACCACGGGAGTGCCGTCGAGGGCGCTCGCCATGATCTTGTCCTTCTGGACGTAGTGGGCGAAGCGCTCGTGATCGCCGTCGCCGTGCGACACCTGCGGCGTCGGCTCTACGAGGGTTCCCGTCCCTGTCCCGCGCTCGGGCTCAAGAGTGCTCATGAACTCCAAGGGTACCCGGGCCCCGGCGGCCCGGAACGCCACCCGCGGCCCCCGCGGGCGCGGTCTACACGTCCCGTCTCCGCAGCACCGCGAGACCCGCCGCGAGCGCCGCCGCCGTCCACGCCAGGAAGATCAGCAGCGCGGGCCCCGCACCGTACGGAATCCGCTCGTCCGCCACCGTGGCCATCAGCCGGGCCCCGGCGAGCTGCGGCAGATAGCGGGCCACCTCCGAGACCCCCGGCAGCGCCGTCAGCACATCCCCCATGATGAAGAACAGCGGTACGAGGACCGCGAGCGTCGGCACTGGGCGGCGCACCACCCCCGCCACCCCCGCCGACACCAGTCCGAGCAGGGTCAGATGGACCGCGAGACCGAGGACGGCCCGGAACGCCCCGGGATCGCCGATGGACGCGTTCAGCCCGTCGCCCATCGGGAGCTGCGCGGCGAAGAACGCCGCGAAGGCCGTCGGCAGCGCCACCGCGGCGAGCACCGCGCCCAGGACCGCGGTCTTCGCGAACCAGAACACCGTCCGGTCGGGCACCGCGGTCAGCGACGCGCGGATCTGCCCGGTGGCGTGCTCGCCGCCGACCACCGTCACCCCCAGGAACACCACGGTGAGCTGGCTGAGCGACACCCCCGCGAAGCCGTACCGCACCGGGTCGAAGGCCGGACCCCGGTAGTCCTCCGCGTTCTGCCCGATCGTCGCCCCGTACAGGAAAGCAAACCCGACGGTCAGGACGACCGTCGCGGCCAGCGTCCACCAGGTGGACCGCAGGGTCCGCAGCTTGAACCACTCGGCCGACACCGCCGCCGTGTACGCGCTCACCGGCCCGCCCCCGCCCCGGCGGACGCGCCCGCCGCCGCCGCCGTCGCCGTCAGCCGGATGAACGCGTCCTCCAGCGTCCCGCCCGGGGCCGCGTACGTCCGGACGATCTCGTCGACCGTGCCGTGCGCCAGCAGCCGCCCCCGCCCGATGACGACCACGTCGTCCACGGTGAGCGCGGCCTCGCCCATCAGATGCGAGGAGACCAGCACCGTACGGCCGTCGGCGGCCCGGCGCCGCAGCAGCCCGCGGAGCCAGACGATGCCCTCCGGGTCGAGCCCGTTCACCGGCTCGTCCAGCAGCAGGACGGCCGGATCGCCCAGCAGGGCCGCCGCGATGCCCAGCCGTTGCCCCATGCCGAGGGAGTACGTCCCCGTCCGCTTCCCGGCCGCGTCCGTGAGGCCCACCAGGTCGAGGACGTCGTCGACCCGGGAGTCCGGGATCCGGTGGGTACGGGCGATGCACCGCAGATGGGCGCGGCCGGACCGGCCCGGATGCGCCGACCGGGCCTCCAGCAGGGCGCCCACCGTCCGCAGGGGGTGGCGCAGCCCCGCGTACGGCACCCCGCCGAAGAGCGCCGAGCCGGCCGTCGGCCGCTCCAGGCCGAGCGCCGTCCGCAGCGTCGTGGACTTGCCCGCGCCGTTGGGTCCGAGGAAGCCCGTCACCCGGCCGGGCCGGGCCCGGAACGTCAGACCGTCCACGACGGTCACCGGTCCGCGGCGGCGGGTCAGCCGCTCGATGTCGAAAGGAATGTCCGTGGTCACCCCTCCACCGTGGGCCGCCGGGCCCGGCGGGCGCGTCGGGCCGGGGACGGAGCCGCCCGTCTCCGTCCCGGGACGGAGGCGCGCGGGGGTTCCCGGCGTCTACGGTCGGGGGATGACTGCCGAGCGACGGCCGGAGCGCCGCCTGGTGGCCCGGGACGCGGCGCTGGTCGCCGGGTATCTCGCCCTGACCGCCGTGACCGGGTCCGCCGCCGCCGACCGGGCGCCCCTCGTCCCCGGCCCGGTCGTCGTGCTGCTGACGCTGGCCATGGCCCTGCCGGTGGTGGCGCGCCGCCGGTGGCCGGTCCCGGTGTTCTGCGCCGTCTTCGCCACCACCTGCGCCGGGGTCCTCGTGGACGCCGTCCGCGACCCCTTCCTCCCGGCCTCCCTCGCGCTCTACACGGTCGCCGCCGAAGGGGTGCGCACCCCGTGGTGGCGGCGGTGGCTGCCGGGCCTCGCGATCCTCGCCATCGGCGGCTGCGCCCTCCTCGTCCCGCTCCGTACCGATCTCGCCCTGTGGTGGTCCGGCGGCCCCGGGCTGCTTCTCCTCGGCTGCGCCGCCCTGGTCGGCGCGTGGGAACTGGGCCGGGCCGCCCATGAGCGCCGGGCCTTCGCCGTCCGTACCGCCCGGCAGCACGCCCAGCGGGCCGTCGCCGACGAGCGGCTGCGGATCGCCCGGGAGCTGCACGACGTGGTCACCCACTCCATCGGACTGATCGTGGTCAGGGCCGGGGTCGCCAACCATGTCGTCCGCAGCCGCCCGGAGGAGGCGCACGAGGCGCTGCGGGTGATCGAGGCCACCGGCCGGGGCGCGCTCACCGAACTCCGCCACATGCTGGGCGTGCTGCGCTCCCCCGTCACCGGCGAACGGGTCCCGGCCGCCCTCGCCCCCGTCCCCGGGGTCGCCGGACTGCCCGCCCTCGCCCGCCGCTCCGGGGCCGAACTGGCCACCGACGGGCTCGAAGGACTCCCGGCCGGGGTCGGTGTCACCGTCTACCGGATCGCCCAGGAGGCGCTGACGAACGTCCTGCGGCACGCGGGCCCCGGCACCCCCTGCCGGGTCGCCGTCCGGGTCGGCCCGGCGCGGGACTCCGTACTGCTCCTCGTCGAGGACGACGGGCCGCCGTGCCGTCCGGCGCCCGAAGGCCACGGCATCGCCGGGATGCGCGAGCGGGCGGCCGTGTACGGGGGCGTGCTGACCGCGGGCCCCCGGGACGGCGGCGGTTTCACGGTACGCGCGGAGCTCCCGTACGCCCCGGAGGAACCGGTTCCGGCCGGGGGCGCGGAACAGGGGACCGGTCGATGACGACGACGGGCGAGACGGACATCCGGGTCCTCGTCGCCGACGACCAGGCCCTCCTCCGGGCCAGCCTGCGGCTCCTGGTCGACGCCGAGCCGGGGCTCACCGCCGTGGGCGAGGCCGCCGACGGCGAGGAGGCGGTCCTGCTGGCCGCCGGGACCCGGCCCGATGTGGTGCTGATGGACGTCAGGATGCCGGGCACCGACGGCATCGAGGCCACCCGCCGCCTCTGCGCCGACCCCGCCACGGCCGCCACCCGCGTTCTGATGCTGACCATGTTCGACCTGGACGCCTATGTGTACGGGGCGCTGCGCGCCGGGGCCAGCGGCTTCCTCCTCAAGGACACCCCGCCCGCCGAACTGCTGGCCGCGATCCGGGTGGTCGCGGCGGGCGACGCGCTGATCGCCCCCGCCGTGACCCGCCGTCTGATCGCCGAGTTCGCCGCCCGCCCGGGTCCCGGCGCTCCGTCACCCGGCGGCCTCGGCCGGCTCACAGGACGCGAGCGGGAGGTCCTGGAGCTGGTGGCCCGGGGCCTGACCAACCGGGAGATCGGCCAGCGGCTCCACGTCGGCCTGTCCACGGTCAAGACCCATGTCAGCCACCTTCTGGGCAAGTTCGCCGCCCGCGACCGGGCCCAGCTGGTGATCGCGGCCTACGAAACGGGCCTGGTGGTCCCCGGCACCCCGGAGCCCCGGTAGGGCGCGAGGAACTGCGCGACCGGCCGGCCACGGTCGGCTGACCGCGAACCACACCACGCCCCGGGCACGACCCGGAACCCGACCGGGGGGTCAGTTCAGGGACGGGTCGTCCGGGTACGTCGCGAACATCGCCAGCTCGCTCCGCTGCCGGCGCAGCACCGCCCGCCACAACTGCTCCGGCCGCGGCGACGACACATCGCCCGGTTCGGACTCGACGACGTACCAGGCGCCCTCGTCCAGCTCGGTCTCCAGCTGGCCCGGGCCCCAGCCCGCGTATCCGGCGAAGATCCGCAGACTGCCGAGGGCGCCGCCGAGCAGTTCGGGGGGCGCCTCCAGATCGACCAGGCCGATGGCCCCGTACACCCGGCGCCAGCCGACGGGGCCCTCGTCGCCGGGGATGACGGCGACCCCGAGGGCCGAGTCGAGGGAGACCGGGCCGCCCTGGAAGACGACTCCGGGCTCCCCGGCGAGGGGCTCCCACGGCCGGAGGATGTCGCCGACGCCGACGGGGGTCGGACGGTTGAGGACCACGCCGAGCGAGCCCTCGTCGTCGTGGTCGAGCAGCAGGACGACCGCGCGGTCGAAGTTCGGATCCGCGAGGGCGGGGGTGGCGACGAGCAGTCGCCCGGTGAGCGAGGACACCTCGGTCATGCGAGCAATGATCCCGCATGGCGGCGCGCGGCGGGACCCGGCCCTCCGGTCACGCTCCGCGCGGACCGGTCGACCCAGCGTGCTGTACCGAAATCATGACCCCTTCCCCCCTCCCCGCCCTGACGGGGCACGACCCGTGGCCCCTTACCCTTTTCACTGGCCCCCTGCCCGACCACTCCGGAACGCGAGATTCATGACCGGCACAGACGATGTACTGCTTGTCCACGGCGGAACTCCGCTGGAGGGCGAGATCCGCGTCCGCGGCGCCAAGAACCTGGTGCCGAAGGCGATGGTCGCCGCGCTTCTCGGCAGTGAACCGAGCAGACTGCGCAATGTGCCCGACATCCGCGATGTGCGGGTGGTGCGCGGACTGCTCCAGCTGCACGGGGTCACGGTCCGGCCGGGCGACGAGCCCGGTGAGCTGGTCCTCGACCCGACGTACGTGGAGTCGGCGAACGTCGCCGACATCGACGCGCACGCGGGCTCGTCCCGGATCCCGATCCTCTTCTGCGGCCCGCTGCTGCACCGGCTCGGCCACGCCTTCATCCCCGGCCTCGGCGGCTGCGACATCGGCGGCCGGCCCATCGACTTCCACTTCGACGTGCTGCGGCAGTTCGGCGCGCGGATCGAGCGGCGGGACGGCGGCCAGTACCTGGAGGCGCCGCAGCGGCTGCGCGGCTGCAAGATCCGGCTGCCGTACCCCTCGGTCGGCTCGACCGAGCAGGTCCTGCTGACGGCGGTGCTCGCCGAGGGTGTCACCGAGCTGTCCAACGCGGCGGTCGAGCCCGAGATCGAGGACCTGATCTGCGTCCTGCAGAAAATGGGCGCCATCATCTCGATGGACACCGACCGCACGATCCGGATCACCGGTGTGGACCGCCTCGGCGGCTATACACACCGGGCCCTGCCGGACCGTCTGGAGGCCGCTTCGTGGGCGTCCGCCGCGCTGGCCACCGAGGGCAACATCTACGTCCGCGGCGCCCAGCAGCGGTCGATGATGACGTTCCTGAACACCTATCGCAAGGTCGGCGGCGCCTTCGAGATCGACGACGAGGGCATCCGCTTCTGGCACCCCGGCGGCTCCCTCAACGCCATCGCGCTGGAGACGGACGTCCACCCCGGTTTCCAGACCGACTGGCAGCAGCCGCTGGTGGTGGCGCTGACCCAGGCGTCCGGGCTCTCCATCGTCCACGAGACGGTCTACGAGTCCCGGCTGGGCTTCACCTCCGCGCTCAACCAGATGGGCGCGCACATCCAGCTCTACCGGGAGTGCCTCGGCGGCTCCGACTGCCGCTTCGGGCAGCGGAACTTCCTGCACTCGGCGGTCGTGTCCGGCCCCACCAAGCTCCAGGGCGCCGATCTGGTCATCCCCGACCTGCGGGGCGGCTTCTCCTATCTGATCGCGGCCCTGGCGGCCCAGGGGACGTCCCGGGTGCACGGGATCGACCTGATCAACCGCGGCTACGAGAACTTCATGCGGAAGCTGGGCGACCTGGGCGCGAAGGTCGAACTGCCCGCCGCCACCGGCAAGGCTCTGTAGGCTCCCGGGTCCCGGGAGCCCACGGCACGGCTCCCGGGGCCCGTACGGCGCTTTGTCGGCCCTGTCCGGCCCTGTCGGCCCTTGTCGGCCCGAACGGGGGCTGGTCGGCCCGTAACGGGGCCTTCGGGGCCGTAGCGGCCCGTACCGCGGCCGAAGACGACGCAAGGGCGGTCACCATCGCATGGTGACCGCCCTTGCCGCTGTCCGGCGGCCGCACACCGCCGTACGGCGGTACGGCCGTGATCCGGCCGAGGGGTTACTTGCCCTTGGCCGCTTCCTTCAGCTTCGAGCCCGCCGAGACCTTGACGCTGTAACCCGCGGGGATCTGGATGGGGTCGCCCGTCTGCGGGTTGCGCGCGGTGCGAGCGGCACGGTGGGTGCGCTCGAAGGTCAGGAAGCCGGGGATGGTGACCTTCTCGTCGCCCTTGGCGACGACCTCACCGACGGTCTCGGCGAGGGCGGCCAGCACGGCGTCGGCGTCCTTGCGGGTCACCTCGGCGCGGTCGGCCAGCGCGGCCACCAGCTCACTGCGGTTCATGTTCTTACTCCCGTGTTTCTTCTTGCCTGTGAGGCGTGAGATCGAAGCCGATGCTGCCAGGGCCCTCTGACAGTCCCCCGGTCAGGGGGTCCGTCAGCTGACCCCGCCCTGTCCGGTGGAATCTCCCCAGGGACGCAGGTCCTCGGGCAGCATCCTGCCTCCACCAATGGCGGGAACGCCAATCCGGCACCCTCCTGGATCACACGAAAAGCGCCACCGCCCCACCGTGGTGACGTTCCGTCGACACGGCGGGGACGCAACGCAGCCGCGCGGGCCCGTGGTTCCGGCCACCCTAGATCGGCGGCGGGCGCGCCGCGTTCCACGACGCGCCGAAGGCCCGAGGTCAGGCGGGGGTGGCAGGTGTCACATCGGCACCCGCCGCCTTGGCGGCCGTACGGACGGCGCCCGCGACGGCCCCGGCGACCTTGTCGTTGAATACCGAAGGAATGATGTAGTTCGGGTTCAGCTCGTCCTCGGTGACGACATCGGCCAGGGCGGTCGCCGCGGCCAGCATCATCTCCGTGTTGACGGTCCGGGACTGTGCGTCCAGCAGACCGCGGAAGACGCCCGGGAAGACCAGGACGTTGTTGATCTGGTTGGGGAAGTCCGAGCGTCCGGTGGCCACCACGGCGGCGGTACGGCGGGCGACGGCGGGGTCGACCTCCGGGTCCGGGTTCGCGAGCGCGAACACGATGGCGTCGTCGGCCATCGCGGACACGTCCTCGGCGCCGAGGAGGTTGGGCGCGGAGACGCCGATGAAGACGTCGGCGCCGACCACGGCCTGCTTCAGGGTGCCGGTGACGCCCTCGGGGTTGGTGTTGTCGGCGATCCAGCGGAGCGGCGTACCCGGGGCCGCGTCGACCAGATCGGGACGGTCGGCGTGCACCACACCGTGGATGTCGGCCACGACGGCGTGCTTGACCCCGGCCGCGATCAGCAGCTTCAGGATCGCCGTACCGGCGGCTCCGGCGCCCGACATGACGACCCGTACGTCCGAGACGGCCTTGCCGACCACACGCAGCGCGTTGGTCAGCGCGGCCAGCACCACGATGGCGGTGCCGTGCTGGTCGTCGTGGAAGACGGGGATGTCGAGGGCCTCCCGCAGCCGGGCCTCGATCTCGAAGCAGCGGGGCGCGGAGATGTCCTCCAGATTGATCCCGGCGAAACCGGGCGCGATGGCCTTGACGATCGCGACGATCTCGTCGGTGTCCTGGGTGTCCAGGCAGAGGGGCCAGGCGTCGATCCCGGCGAACCGCTTGAAGAGGGCGGCCTTGCCCTCCATCACGGGCAGGGCGGCCTTGGGGCCGATATTGCCGAGTCCCAGGACGGCGGAGCCGTCGGTGACCACGGCGACCGAGTTCCGCTTGATGGTCAGCCTGCGGGCGTCCTCGGGGTTCTCCGCGATGGCCATACAGACCCGGGCGACACCCGGGGTGTAGATCATCGAGAGGTCGTCACGGTTGCGGATCGGGTGCTTGGACTGCATCTCGATCTTGCCGCCGAGGTGCATCAGGAAGGTCCGGTCGGAGACCTTCCCCAGGACGACCCCCTCGATGGACCGCAGTCCCTCGACGATCTCCTCCGCGTGGGAGGTGGAGGACGCCGCGATGGTGACGTCGATCCGGAGCTTTTCGTGCCCGGAGGCGGTCACGTCGAGGCCGGTGACGGATCCACCGGAGGATTCCACCGCCGTGGTGAGCTGGGAGACCGCGGTTCCGCTCGCGGGCACCTCCAGCCTGACCGTCATCGAATACGAGACGCTTGGCGCCGTTGCCATGGCCGGATCCCTCTGCTTTCCCTAGCTCTGTCGCTCCACCGCCGCGGCCCGGCACTTCGCGGGGGCCACGGCGGTGCACTCCGATGGTCGCACCTACCTGCCGGTAGCAGGTAATAGTGGTCGTATTGTTTTCGGAAAACCACTTCCACCATACGAGATCGGGGAAGGGTGAGGAAGGTATCCGGGCCGCCGCCCGGAAGAAGCCCCCCAACGCGATCAGGTCCGCGCCCCGGCGGGACGCGGACCTGATCCGACGTGCGAAAACGCTCAAACCTCAAGCTGAGTGACACCGGCCCGCCATGCTCGCCTCGCGGCAAGTGGTCGCTCGAAGCGACGAAGGTTGGGCCCGGGGGCTTGGATCGGGCCGGTGCCAACCCCAAGGCTAACAAACTGTTCTTGGTTCGCAGGCGCGTTGCCCCCTACGGCCCGAACCCGTACCCCCGCACGGCCCCACCGCCCGGACCGGCGGGCGGTTCGGCCACCGGTCCGGTGGGGCCGTCAGTCCCGCAGCAGCTCCGGCACCCCGGCCTCGTCCGGGGCGTCCGCCGCCGTCGTGACCACGGTCAGCTCCCGGGTCGCCCGGGTCAGGGCCACGTACAGCACGCGAAGGCCCGTCTCGTCGGCGTTCGCGATCTCCACGGGCGCCACCACGATCGACGCGTCGTACTCCAGCCCCTTGGCCTCCAGCGACCCGAGCGCCACCACCCGGTCGCCGAGGCCCGCCAGCCAGCCGCCGGCCTCCTCCCTGCGGCCCATGGCGACCACGACGCCGACGGTCCCGTCCACCCGGGCCAGCAGCCGCTCGGCCTCCGCGCGCACGGTCGCGCCCAGAGCCGTACCGCCGCCACCACCGCTTCCGGAGGTTCCGGAGCTTCCGGCCGGGACGAACCGCGGCACCACACCCGTCGAGCGGACCGCGGTGGGCGACACCGCCCCGGGCATCGCCCGCGCCAGCACCTTCGCCGCCAGCTCGGCGATCTCCGCCGGGTTCCGGTAGTTCACCGTCAGCTCGAACCGCCGCCGCGGCCGCGACCCCAGCGCCTCGTCCCGCGCAAGCGCCGCGTCCTGCGGCTCGGGCCACGAGGACTGCGCCGGATCCCCGACCACCGTCCAGGTCGCCTGCCGCCCCCGGCGCCCGATCATGCGCCACTGCATGGGCGTCACGTCCTGCGCCTCGTCGACGATGACATGCGCGTACTCGGTACGCTCCGCCGCCAGCCGCTCGGCCCGCTCCCGCTGGGTCTCCTCACGCCGCGGCATCAGCTCCTCCAGGCCGGTGAGCTGGTCCAGCGGGTCGTACTCCCGCTTCCGCCGCGGCCGGGCCGGGGTGCCCAGCAGGGTGCTCAGCTCGTCCAGCAGGGCCACGTCGTGCACCGACAGCGGCCCGGAGCCGTCGCGACCGGCCCGCCGCAGGGACCGGGCGACGGCCCTGACCTCGCCCGGGTTCAGCACCCGGCGCGCCCAGCGGCCCAGCCGCCGCTCGTCGGCCATCGCGGCCAGGACGGTCCGCGGGGTCAGCTCGGGCCACCAAGCGTCGAGGAAGCCCGTGAAGGAGTCCTCGGACGTGACGTCCTCGTCGAAGGAGGACCGCAGCTCGGCCGCCAGCTCGGGGTCCGCGTGCCGGTTCGCCGAACCCGACCGGGCGTACAGCGCGTCCAGCAGCAGCCGTCTGGCCCGCGGCCGCAGCAGATTGACCGGGGCGTTGCCGCCGAGGACGGTCTGCCGGATCCGCCGCAGCTCGGCGGCGTCCAGTTCGAGCCGGCGCCCGAAGACGACGACCCGCAGCAGATCGGTCCGTACCGGCGGCCTCGGCCCACCGGTCTCGTCGTCCGAGTCATCGGCATCGTCGGCGGCGGCGGTGTCGGCGGTGTCGAACGTCAGGGCCTGCTGCCCGGCCGTCGCCGCGGGTCGCGGCAGCTCCAGCGCGCCCCGCGCGGCCTTCCTGAGGACGTTCAGCATCCGCGACGAGCCCTTGACCCGCGCCACGGCCGGGGTGTCGTACGCCACCGCCTCGGCGCCGTCGACCAGGCTGCCGACCGCGCGGATCGCGACCTGCCCCTCCTCGCCCAGCGACGGCAGCACACCCTCCGTGTAGGCGACGAGCAGCGGCGTCGGCGAGACGATGAGGATCCCGCCCGCGTACCGGCGGCGGTCCTGGTAGAGCAGATACGCGGCCCGGTGCAGCGCGACCGCCGTCTTCCCGGTGCCAGGACCGCCCTCCACATGGGTGACGGACGCGGCGGGCGCCCGGATGACCAGGTCCTGCTCGGCCTGGATGGAGGAGACGATGTCGCGCATCGTATGACCGCGGGACCGGCCCAGGGCCGCCATCAGCGCGCCGTCGCCGATCACCGCGAGCTCCTCGCCGCCGAGGCTGGCGGTCAGCTCGGGCCGCATCAGGTCGTCCTCGACGCCGAGGACCTGCCGCCCCTTGGAGCGGATCACCCGGCGGCGGACGACACGGCCCGGGTCCACGGGCGTCGAGCGGTAGAACGGCGCCGCGGCCGGCGCCCGCCAGTCGATCACCAGCGGCGCGTACTCCTCGTCGAGGACCCCCATCCGGCCGATGTGCAGCGTCTCGGCGATATCGGCCGTGTTGTCGGGCCGTACGGCGTCGTCCGCGGGCTCCACCGAGGTGTACGCGCCGTCGGGGCCCCGTTTGCCGTCCTTCCCGTACAGCAGGTCGATCCGGCCGAAGAGGAAGTCCTCGTACTCGGCGTGCAGCCGGTTCAGATGCACCCCGGCGCGGAAGACCTGCGCGTCGCGCTCGGCGAGCGCGCCGGGGGTACCGACCTGGCTGAGCCGGGCCGCGTCGTGCATCAGGAACTCCGCCTCGTGGATCTTCTCCTCCAGCCGGATGTACACCCGGTCGAGGTGTTCCTGTTCGACGGCGATCTCCCGGTCGCGGACGGAATCGCCCTCCGGTCCACCGGTTTTGTCCCGGACCCGGTCGTCGGCGGACGCGCCGACCGGCTCCCGAACCGTGTCGCCGACCGAATCGCCGGCCGTGTCCGCAGCGGCGTTGTGCCTGGCCACCGAGGCCCCCTTCTGACGTGCACTGGGCAGCCGTCAACCGTACGCGAAGGGGGGCCGTCTGTCAGGCCGGGTCAGGCGTCGATCTCGACCAGTTTCTGATTGTCGAAGGTCCTGACCTCGAACCGGTCGATCTCCTCGCGGTCCATCGCCGCGCCGCCGTGCACGTACAGCGGGTACTTCGACGCCTCGGTGGGCCCGTCGGGGATGCCGTACCCCCACTTCGGGACGGACCAGGAGGTGACGACCTCCTCCTCGCCCGTCTTGGAGACCGCTACGAGATTGCACTTCAGCGGCCCTTTGACACCTTTCAGCTCCAGCACCGCCCGGGTCCCCCAGCCCTGTCGGTCCATCCCGACGGTCGCCGAGACCCCGGTCGTCGGGTCGGTCGCCCGGACCTTGTCCCGCATATCGGCGAGGACGACGTGCTCGGCGGGGGCCATGGTCGTGGGGCCCGCCCGGTCGTCGGGCGCGTCGTCGCCGGCCGCGATCAGATACGTCACCAGGGGCGCCGCGACGATCAGCGCCGCGGCCGCGGCGATCAGATATGTCCGGCGCCCGCGCCGCGCGGAACGCTCGGCCGCGACCTCGCCGAGGAGCCCGTCGAGCACCCGGGGGCCGGGCGGACCCGGCACGACGGGAGACACCGACGGCACCGGCACCCCCGGCGACCCCGGTAGCCCCGGCACGGGACCGGGCGGACCCTCCCGGCCCGGCACACCGCGCGCGCCGGGGACGGCACCCGATCCGCGGGGACGGACGGCGGCGGGTGGCACGGGGGCCTCGGCCAGCGCGGCCAGCATCGGCTCGAGCCCGGAGAGTTCCTCCAGCCGGCCCGCGCAGACACCGCACCCCGCCAGATGCGCCTCGAACGCGGACGCGTCCGCGTCGTCCAGGACACCGAGCACATACGCCCCGACGGCGTCGTGGATCGAGTCCTGCCCCCGCATGGTCATGCTGTGACCCCCCTCTCCTCCAGTGCGAGCTTCATCGAACGCAGCGCGTAGAACACCCGCGAGCGGACCGTGCCACTGGGTATGCCGAGCTTCTGGGCGGCCTCGTCGACCGTACGGCCCTTGAAGTACGTCTCCAGGAGTACTTCCCGGTGCGCGGGCGTCAAATCGTCCATCGCATCCGAGAGCGTCATCAGCCACAACGCCTTGTCTATCTCGTCCTCCGCGGGCATGACCTCCAGCGGCGACGGATCGACCTCCTGCGGCCGGGCCTGCCGGCGGCGGTGACCGTCGATGACGATGCGCCGGGCGACCGTCACCAGCCAGGGTCGGACGGAGCCGGTTGCCCGGTTGAGCTGACCGGCGTTCTTCCAGGCTCGGATGAGCGTCTCCTGCACCACGTCCTCGGCGCGCTGGCGGTCACCGGCGACGAGACGCAGCACGTAGGCGAGCAGAGGACCGGCGTGTTCGCGGTAGAGCGCCCGCACCAACTCCTCGTCGGGCCCGTCGGGTACGGACGAGAAATGGCGTGACTTCGTGCTGCGACGGCCGGCCCTCTGCGGACGGTCACCGGCCACGGCCGCATCTTTGCGCACCTGCAACCTCCCGGTCGAGACCTTGACATGGCTTCGGCTGACTGCTGTCCCCGTCCCTTACGGACGAGGGCGCCTCGGCACTCAAAGAGACCGGAAAGAGACCGGGAAAACTTCCGACTCACCTGGGAAAACGCCCCGTTCGCCCGCGTTTCCCCCACAGTTGTGCCTCAGGTGCGGGCGAGCGCCGCCTCGGCGGCCCGCCGCCGGTGCCGGGCCACCCGCTCCCGGTTCCCGCAGGTCTCGCTCGAACACCAGCGGCGCCGGCTGCCGCGGGAGGTGTCCACATACACCCGCCGGCAGCTCTCGCCCTCGCACTGCCGCAGCAGCGTCCTGGCCACCGGGTCGGTGAGCAGTTCGACGGCGTCCCGGGCGACGGCGGCGAGGAGTTCGGCGCAGTCGGGGGTCCGGGTGACCGCCCGTACGAGGGCGCCGCTGGGGTCCCGTACCGCCCGAACGGCCGGGGGCGCGCCCGCCGCCAGCGCGTTCACCCGGTCGAGGGCGGTGTCGGCGGGGGTACGGACACCGTCGGCGTGGCGCCCCTCGATCTCGGCGCGCACCACCTGGGCGAGCTGGCCGCGGAGTTCGGCGAACCGCTCGACCCAGCGGGGGCAGTCGGCGGGCAGCGGCGTCCCGGGCGGTACCAGCCGCGCCCCGACCAGCCAGCGCCGCAGCCGCCCCTCCCCGGCGAGCGGCTCGTCGACGGCCCTGCCGACCCCGCCGCCGGGCTCGCCGGTGGCGACGAGGTCGAGACAGACCCGCCCGCTGTCGAAGCGCCAGTCGTACGGATCGGGCGCCGCCGGATCCACCGGGTCGGCCGCGTATGCCGCCATGCCCCTGTCACCACCTCGGGCTCGCCACGGGTCTCGCTCCCAGAGTGCTCCTACCCTCCCGATCCGGAAACACCCCGGGCCGTGGCACCCCGAGTCCGCGCCCCGTCAAAGGACGACCCGCGGCCGACCGCGACGGAAAAGCGCCCCCTACCTCCGGAGGGCCCGGCCCGGGGCCATGTCCTCGTACCGCTCGGACGGCTCCGGCACGGCCGCCCGCGCCCCCGTCACCGCACCCGCGCCCGCGGCCGGCGGCGCCGCGCAGAACGTGGCCTCCAGGGTGCGCGGCAGCGTGTTCAGGACCGTGCCGTTGTTGGACGTGTTCGCGACCGCCGTGATCGCCCGCTTCCCGTCACCCGACGCGAAGGCGAACGTGTAGTACCCCTGCACCGTTCCGGTGTGCCCGTACACCGACACCCCGCACGACAGATCGCGCCGCCGCAGCCCCAGCCCGTACCCCTGGGTGGAGTTGACCGGCGTCCAGGTCCGCATCTCGGCCAGCGACCCGGCCGAGGTCAGCTCGCCGCGCAGCAGCGCCGAGAGGAAGGTGTTCAGATCCCGCCCGCTGGAGATCACGGCCCCCGCGCTCTGCGCCCAGGACACGGTCTGCCGGGTCGAGTCGACCAGCGGCGCCCCCGCCTCGTCGGGCCGCAGATAGCCCTTGATGTGGCGGCCCGGGACGGCGGTCGACGGGTGGACGTAGTACGTGTCGTCCAGGTCGAGGGGGTCGATGATCCGCCGCTGGTACGCGGTCCCGACATCCGTCCCGGTGAGCTTCTCGATCAGCATGCCCGCGACGACGAAGTTGGTGTTGGAGTACGAGTACGTCGTGCCCGGCGTGACCGTCGGCGGCTTCGCGAGGGAGAGGTCGAGCAGCTCGCGGTAGCCGAAGACCCGGTTGCGTACGGACTCGAAGCCGGGCACCGTCGCCGCGAACATGTCGTTGGTGTAGTCGTACAACCCGGTCCGGTGGCTGAGCAGATGACGGACCGTGATGCGCGGGTCGACCAGACCGGGGAGGTAGCTGTTCACCGGCGTGTCCAGCGCGAGCCTGCCCTCGTCGACGAGCTGGAGCAGGACGACCGTGGAGAACGTCTTGCTGACGCTGCCGATCCGGAAGCGGTCGTCGGCGCTCATCGCCCGCCCGGTGCCCCGGTCCCCGATGCCCTCGGCCTGCCGCAGGACGCTCCCCCGGTCGTCGATCCGGGCCATCGCGCCCGGTGCCCCGTTGGCCAGCGCCGCCTTGAGGGCGGCCCGCAGCGCCACCGGGTCGGGTGCGGTCGGCTCGGCGGCGCCCGCCCCCTGCCGCTCCCCGCTCCGCGCCTCGGGCGCGGCAACGGCGGAATGCGCGGGCGCGAGCACCGCGCACAGCGACAGCAGTGCGGCGCCGGCCGCGGTTCCCCTGCTCACCTTGGCTGAGACCATCGTGGTCGTTCTCCCGTCATGTCCTGGTGGCGGCGCGAACGCGACCGCCGTCACCAGCTATAGACGGCGATCTTCCGTAAGCGGTGCACCGGCGGGGGTGAACTCCCGTTATGTCGCGCCCCCCAGGCATCTCGCGCCGGTGCGCGCGCCCCTCACCGGAGCCCGTCGAGGCGGGGCTCCGACTCCGTCCGGGTCCGTTTGATCTCCTGGAATCCCGGTACGGACGCCAGCAGCAGAAAGCCGTCCCAGAGCCGCCCGGCCGCCTCCCCCGCGGGCGCGGGCGAGACCACGGGTCCGAAGAGCCCGACCCGCCCGCCGTCCGGCCCCGGCACCCCGAGTACCGGTGTGCCGACCTCCGTACCGACCAGGGCGACGGCCTCGGCGTGCGAGGCGCGGACGGCGTCGTCGTACTCCGTGGTCCAGGCCACCGACGCCAGTGCGGCCGGCAGCCCCGCGTCGGCCAGGGCCCCGGGGATCGCGTCCCAGTCCCCGTCGAGATGGAAGCGCGCGCCGAGCCCGGTGAGCAGCTCGCCCAGCGCCCGGGAGCCGTACCGCAGCTCGACGGCGGCGCAGACCCGCGCGGGCGCCCACAGATATTCGCCCCAGTCGCCTTCGGGGTCGTCGTCGCGGTGTTCGTTGAGTACGGCGAGGCTCATCACACGCCACCGTACGGAGAAGGACCGTACGGCCGAGGCTTCGACGAGCCAGCGCGAGGTGAGATAGGTGTACGGGCACACGGGGTCGAACCAGAAGTCCACATCCACCGCTCCACGTTAGGCCTTCGGCGCCGCGCCCATCACCATCAAGTCCTCATCCGGCAGCCACCACTCCCCGGCGGGCAGTTCCAGCCAGCCGTGTTCGGCTCCCAGGGCGCGGGCGGTGCGCAGCAGGGCGTCGGCCGCCGGGTGGCGCAGACCGCGCCGGTGGACGAGGGAGACCGGCGACAGCGGTACGGGGTCGGTGAGCGGCCGGAGCGCCATGCCCGGTACGTCCATGAGGACGGTACTGGCCAGGACGGACCAGCCCTGCCGCCGGACGACCCGGACGAACTCGTCGGGGCCCGTGATCTCGGGGTACGGATCGGCCATCGTGAGGGAGAAGTCGGCGAACAGCCGGGCGGCGAGGGCCGTCCACGCCGCGGTGGCCGGATTCCCGGCGGCGGCGTACAGCGGCATACCCGTGAGTTCCCGTACCGGCACTTCGGCCAGGGTGGTGAGCGGATGCCCGTCGGGGAGCAGGACGGCCATCCGCTCGTACCGCACCGGCCGGTGTTCCAGCTCCGCCCGGACCGCCGGGTCGAGTCCGGCGAACCGGCCGAACGCCACATCGAGGCGGCCCGCGACGACCTCGGCCGCCGCGCCGGTGAGCCCGGTATGGTAGCGGGCCATGAGGTCGAGGCCGGGTTCGGCCCGCCGGGTGGCGTCCAGGACGTGCTGTCCCGTACTCGGTGAGGCGCTCACATCCACCAGCAGGGGGCGCCGGGCGCCGCCCGCGACGGCGGCCCGCAGTTCGTCGTGGGCGGCGAGCACGGCCCTGGCGTACGGCAGCAGCCGCTCCCCCTCCGGCGTCAGCGCCACCCGCCGGGTGCTGCGGACGAACAGATCGGCGCCCAACCGCTGTTCGAGGCGGCGGATATCGCGGCTGAGCGCCTGCTGGGCGACGTACAGCCGGGCGGCGGCGCGGGTGAAGTGCAGCTCGCGCGCCACGGCGTCGAAGGCGCGCAGCAGCCGGGGGTCGAGGTCCTGGTCGCCCATCCCCCGGAATTTACACCGGGATTGCGTGAATCGACCCCGAACAGGTGTTGGACCACCGCCGCCGGGCGGCCGGATGCTGACCGTATGCCTCCACCCCCGTCCGCCGGGGCGCCGCGCGCCGCCGGTTATCTCCGGCTGTTCGCACCGCCCGGCGCCGCCGCGTTCACCGCGGGCGGTCTGATCGCCCGGCTGCCGTTCGCGATGTTCGGCGTCAGCGCCGTGATCATGATCGAGGAGTCCCGGGGGTCGTACGCCCTCGCGGGCGCGGTGACCGCGACGGGGCTGACGGCGACGGCGCTCGTGGCGCCCTGGACGGCCCGGCTGGTGGACCGGTACGGGCAGGCGAGAATCGCGGTCCCCGCCGCCGTACTGGCCGCGCTGGGGTCGCTGGCGCTGGTGCTCTGCGTCCGGTACGACGCCCCGGACTGGTCCCTGTTCGCGGCCTACGCGGCCACCGCGACGGCGCCGAACACCGGCGCCATGGCCCGCGCCCGCTGGGCCCATCTGCACCGGGGCGATCCGGCGGCGCTGCATACCGCGAACTCCTTCGAGCAGTCCGTGGACGAACTGTGCTTCATGACGGGCCCGGCGATCGCGGCCCTGTTGTGCTCGGCGCTCTTCCCCGAGGCGGGGACGGTGACCGGCGCCGTACTGCTGGTGGCCGGGATGCTGCTGTTCACCGGGCGGCGGTCGACGGAGCCCCCGGCGGCCCCGCGCGCCCCGGGATCGAGGTCTCCGCTGCGGACCCGCGGGATGCCGCGGCTGCTGGTGGTCTTCCTGGCGACCGGTGTGGTCTTCGGCGCGCTGGAGGTGACGACGCTGGCGTTCGTCCCGGGGCCGGCGGCCGGACTGCTGATCGGGCTGCAGGCGGGCGGCTCCTGCGCGGCGGGACTGCTGTACGGGCTCCGGCCCCGCTCGGTGGAGCCCGCCGCGCTCGTGGTCTGTCTGGCGGCGATGACGGCCCTGATGACGCTGCCGCTCCTCGCCGCCCGCTCGGGGTCGACGGCCGCCCTGGCCGCCGGGCTGCTGCTGGCGGGCGCCGCGACCGCGCCGACGATGATCACGGGAATGGCGGCGGTGCAGCGGATCGTCCCCGCGGGCCGGGTCAACGAGGGCATGACGCTCGCGGTCACCGCGATCCTGACCGGGATCGCGACGGGCGCGGCGGGCGCCGGCCGGCTCGCGGAAAGCGCCGTACCGGGGACGGGTTACGCCCTGCCGGTCGCCGCGGCGGCGACCGCCCTGGGTCTGGCGCTGCTGCGGGCCCGACGGGCACGGGTATGACGGGTATGACGGGTACGACGCGCACGACGGGCGCCGGGCACTCCGGACAGGACGCGCACGACGAAGGCCCGGCTGTCGTGACAGCCGGGCCTTCGTCTCACATGGGATGAGTGGAGATGGCGGGAATCGAACCCGCGTCCAACGGTGCAGAAACAGGACTTCTCCGAGCGCAGTCCGCTGCGATTTTCTCAGCCCCGGAGATCACACGGACAAGTCTCCGACGGGCTCAGTCACTGTTTGGTTTTCCTCTTGACCCCGTGACCGGGCCTAGAGGTTGAGTTCCCTAGTTGACGCCAGGGTCCGGGTCGGGAACACCCCCGGGCTGACGCTCCATGAGTGAAGGTTCGTCTCTACTGCTTATTAGGCAGCGAGGGCGAAGGCTTCGGAGTTATCGCGCTTGTTATTGGCGATTATTGGTTGCGACATATGGTTTACGAGATCATTGCCGCTTCCTCGGCTCGCTTCTCCTGCTTCGACATCCGCTGTCGAAACCGATCATCCCCATGTTGAGTTTTCAAGCAGTGCCGACGGCAACCCATCGGCGTGCCCCTCACCGAGGGACGTTCCCATCGTACGGGACCAACACGATCCGGTGCCAGCGCATTACCCGGCGGCCCGGATCCCGCGGCCTTCCCCGGCCTTCCCGATGCCGCCCGGCCCCGGCCGAGCACGCACCGACCCGACCCGCTCCGACCCGCTCCGGCCAGGCGCTACGCCGACCGCTGCCGCCGCCGCGCCGCCGAGATCGCCCGGTCCGACTCGCGCCGGTCCTGCCGCTCCCGCAGCGTCTGCCGCTTGTCGTACTCCTTCTTGCCCTTCGCCAGGGCGATCTCCACCTTCGCCCGGCCGTCCTTGAAGTACAGGGCCAGCGCCACGATCGTGTGCCCCGACTCCTGCGACTTCGCCTCCAGCTTGTCGATCTCCGCCCGGTGCATCAGCAGCTTCCGCTTGCGGCGGGCGGAGTGATTGGTCCACGTCCCCTGCGTGTACTCCGGTACGTGGACGTTGTGCAGCCACGCCTCGTGCCCGTCGATCTGGACGAACCCGTCCGCCAGGGACGCCCGCCCCTGGCGCAGCGACTTCACCTCGGTGCCGGTGAGCACGAGGCCGCACTCATAGGTGTCGATGATGTGATAGTCGTGCCGCGCCTTCTTGTTCTGCGCGATCAGCTTGCGACCTTTTTCCTTAGCCATAGTGCGGCCATTTTCGCACTACGACCCCACCCCCAGGCCACCCAATACCGTCTCCGCCCGCTCCTCGGCGTTCTCGCCGTCCGCCGGGGTCACGTCGGGGACGATGCCCCGGCCGTCGACCTCGTGCCCGTCGGGCGTGCGGTAGTGCCCCACGGTCAGCTCGGCCACCGAGCCGTCCGGCAGGGTGCTGGGCATCTGCACCGAGCCCTTGCCGAAGGTGCGGGTACCGACGGTGACCGCCCGGCCACGGTCCTGAAGGGCGCCGGTGACCATCTCGGCGGCGCTCATCGTGCCCCCGTCGACCAGCGCGACCACCGGGCGTCCCGTATCGCCGCCGGGCTCCGCGTACAGGGTGTGCTGCTCGCCGTCCATGTCGTACGTGGCGACCAGACCGCCGTCGAGGAAGGCGGAGGCGGCCGTGACCGCCTCGGTGATCAGCCCACCGCTGTTGCCGCGCAGATCGAGCAGGACCCCGGCACCGTCCGGCGCGTCGGCCACGGCGTCCTTCACCCGCTCGCCCGTGCCCCGGGTGAAGGACGACACCCGGATCTTCACCGCGCCGCCCGCGAGCCGCTCGACCGTCACGGACTCCGCGGGCAGGGTCGTACGGACCAGCCGCTCGGTCCAGGTACGCCCGTCGCGCTCCAGACCGAGCACCACGTCCGTCCGCTCGTCGCCCCGCAGCAGGGCGACGATCTCGGTGACCGGGCGGCCGTCGACGGGCCGGCCGCCGATCGTCCGCAGCCGGTCCCCGGTCCTGATCCCGGCCCGCGCGGCCGGCCCGCCGGGCCGTACCCGGGCGACCTCCACCCGGCCGTCGCCCGAACGTCTGGCCCACAGCCCCACCCCGGTGTACTCACCGTCGAGGGTCTGCTGGAACTTCGCGTACTCGTCCCGGTCGTAGACCGCGCCCCACCGGTCGCCGCTGCGGCTGACGACCTCCTCGGCCGCCTGCGTACCGGAGCCGCCCTCGGCCACCGCCTCCGCGGCGGCGCGCGCCACGATCTCCGGGTCGACGGTCGCCCCCACCGGACGGGCGTCCAGCGGGCGGGAGTCGTCGGCGGGGCGGTCGACCGGCAGCGCGTCGGTCACGGCACCCGCGGCCAGCACGCTCACGAAGATCAATGTCAGGGCCGCCCCGCGGCGGGAGCGGCGGGGCCGAGGGCAGAACTCAGGGCCCGGCATGCGCCCGAGTCTAGGACAAGCCTCGGGCGCCGTAAGGTCGTTGTCCGTACCGCGCCCGGGGCGGATGTCACACCTTGAGGTACTTGCGCAGTGCGATGAAAGCGGCAAGGGCGGGCATCAGCAGCCCGATCACCACGACCAGCGGCAGGGTGGACGCCACGGCGTCCCAGCCGATGAAGTTGATCAGCGGCATCTTGTCGGCGAGCGCGAGCCCGTGGTCGATCAGGAAGTAGCGGCCCGCGATCAGCATGCCCGCGGCCATCAGCCCGCCCAGCAGCCCGGCGATCGCCGCCTCCAGGATGAACGGCAGCTGGATGTAGAAGCTGGAAGCCCCGACCAGCCGCATGATGCCGGTCTCACGCCTGCGGCTGAACGCCGAGACCCGTACGGTGTTGACGATCAACATCAGCGCCACGACCAGCATCAGCGACATCAGCGCGATCGCCGCGCGGTTCATCCCGGTCATCAGATCGAAGAGGTTCCGGAGGATGTCCCGCTGATCCTCCACGGACTGCACCCCCGGCCGGCCCGCGAAGGCCGTCGCGACGACCTGGAATTTCTCCGGATCATCCAACTTCACCCGGTACGACTCCGGCATCTGGTCCGGCGTGATCGTATCGGCGATGGGCGTGTCGCCGTAGCTCTCCTGGTAGCGCTTGAACGCCTGCTCCGCGCTCTCGTAATGGATCTTGTCGACGATGTCCATCTTCTGGAGATCGGCCTTGATCTGCTCCTTCTGCCCGCCGGTCACCGCGCCCTTGGAGCACTGCGGCGAATACCGCGCGTCGGTCTTGTTGCAGAGGAAGATCGAGACATTGACCTTGTCGTACCAGTAGTCCTTCATCGTCCCGACCTGCTTGCCCAGGAGCACGGCGCTGCCGAAGAGCGCGAGCGACAGGGCGACCGAGATGATGACGGCAAAGGTCATCGTGAGATTGCGGCGGAGACCCACAGCGATCTCCGACAGGACGAACTGGGCGCGCATCGCGTGCGATCAGCCTTTCTCGCGCTGGTGGTACTGGAACGGGCCGGCCGCGGCGGTCAGTGCTGGTAGCCGTAGACGCCGCGGGCCTGGTCGCGGACGAGGCGGCCCTGATCCAGTTCGATGACGCGCTTGCGCATCTGGTCGACGATGTTCTGGTCGTGGGTGGCCATCACCACGGTGGTCCCGGTCCGGTTGATCCGGTCGAGCAGCTTCATGATCCCGATGGACGTCTGCGGATCGAGGTTCCCGGTCGGCTCGTCGGCGATCAGCAGCATCGGCCGGTTGACGAACGCCCGCGCGATGGCGACCCGCTGCTGCTCACCGCCGGACAGCTCACCGGGCATCCGGCGCTCCTTGCCGCCGAGTCCCACCAGGTCGAGGACCTGCGGTACGGCCTTGCGGATCTCACCGCGCGGCTTGCCGATGACCTCCTGCGCGAAGGCCACGTTCTCGGCGACGGTCTTGTTCGGCAGCAGCCGGAAGTCCTGGAATACGGTGCCCAGCTTCCGCCGTACCTGCGGCACCTTCCAGTTGGAGATCTTCCCGAGATCCTTTCCGAGGACGTGGACCGTGCCGTGACTGGCCCGCTCCTCCCGGAGGATCAGCCGGAGAAAGGTCGACTTGCCGGAACCGGAGGAACCCACCAGGAACACGAATTCGCCCTTGGCGATGTCCAGGGACACATCGTGCAGGGCTGGCCGGTTCTGCTTGGGATAGGTCTTGGAGACATGCGCGAATCGGATCACGGTGCACACCACGGTCGGCCGGGAGCAGAGGTGTGCGTGACACTACGCGAACCGTCCGTGAGTACGCAGTAGACGGCCGGGGTTGCGAAGATTGTCACGCCCATTTGCCCCTCCCCCGCCCGGGGGAGGAATCCGGGCCCCGCGCCGAACGGCGCCGGAGCTGGCACAGTGGTAGGGGAACAGTCGCGTGTCCTTGAGCGTTGTCCCACGAGAAGTGTGCTGACGGCCCGCGGAACGCGGCTCGCGCGCGCGGGAGGAGGAGAGCGCATGACCTATGACCGTCTGGTGTGCGCCAACTGTGCGGCCCCGGTCTCCGAGGGCCGCTGCCCGGTGTGCCGCGCGAATCGCGAGCGACTCCAGCAGGAGGGGGAGGGCCCCTTCGCGGCCCTGACCCCGGCGGCGCTGCTGACGCTCCTGGTGCTCCTGATCGCGGCCGTCGCGTTCCTGGCGACCCGCACGGCCTGACGACGCCCGAGGGCCCGGGGTGCTGTGCCGCACCCCGGGCCCTCGTCGTCGCTCTTGTCACCCGACGGTGACCGGCCGTCGTCCGGCCGGTTCACCCTGTGACGGGTTTTTCACTCAGACGGCCGCACGCCCGCCGCCGACCAGCCGCGGCAGCATCCGGAAGCCGATCCCTCCGGCGATCATGGTCGCCGCCCCGACGAGCAGGTACGTGACCTCCATCGCCCCGGTCTCGGCGAGCTCCTCCTTGGCCTCGCCCTGCTGGACGGGCTGCGAGCCGGCGTTGTTGGTGTCGGTCTGGTCGCCACCACCACCGGCCGAACCGCCGGTGGAACCGTTGGTGCCGTTGCCGCCGGTGGTCTGACCACCGTGGCTGTTGCCACCGGTGTCGTTACCGCCGTCGTCGCCACCGCCGGGGGTGCCGTTTCCACCGCCGGGAGTGCCGTTACCGCCACCGGGGGTCCCGTTCCCGTTACCACCGCCGGGGGTCCCGTTCCCGTTACCGCCACCAGGGGTCCCGTTCCCGTTACCGCCACCAGGGGTCCCGTTCCCGTTACCGCCACCAGGGGTCCCGTTCCCGTTACCGCCACCAGGGGTCCCGTTCCCGTTACCGCCACCAGGGGTCCCGTTCCCGTTACCGCCACCAGGGGTCCCGTTCCC